>JAQSDS010000409.1 GCA_029946045.1 Rhodoferax sp. | reverse complement strand
GGTGTAGGCGATGGGCAACAAGGCCAAAGTTCATGCTGCGCTCCAAAAACTGAAAATCAGGCGCTGATCAGAAGCGCCGCCAAGGCCGCGATAGCCGCAGTTTCCGAGCGCAGCACACGCGGCCCCAGCGTGACCGGGGCAAAACCCTGGGCCAGCGCCGCATCCTCTTCCGCCGTACTCAAACCACCTTCGGGGCCTGACAGGAATGTGATGCCGGTTGTCGTGGCACGGGCAGCTTCGTGCAAGCCCACCGACTCAGGCCGCAAGGACAGCAACAGGCGTGGTGACCGCCCAGCGCCCAATGCGGCTGGTATCTTGAGCCACTGCGCCAGCGTCAGCACCGCATGCACACGCGGCACACGGTTGCCGCCACACTGCTCGCAGGCCGCCACGGCCACACTTTGCCAGTGCGCCTGTTTCTTGTCGGCGCGCTCGCCACTGAGGCGCAACACGCTGCGCTCGGTCATCAGCGGCTGGATGCTGGCCACGCCCAGCTCAGCGGCTTTTTCCACCAACCAGTCCATGCGCTCGTTGGCCGGCATGCCCACCGCCAGATGCACCTGCAGCGCCGCTTCGCGCTCCACTGCGGTGTACGCACCCACCTGCACCTGCACATGGCTGCGACCCATCTGGGTGACGGTGGCTGCATATTCGCCGCCGCTGCTGCTTGGCACCTCCGGCCCGCCATTGAACAGCGTGATGACTTCACCCGGCTGCAGGCGCAGCACCTGCACATGGCGTGCAGCGCTGGCGGGCAGCTCCAGCAGGTCGCCAGGGCTCAAGGGAGTGGGGCAGTAAAAACGGGGCATGAGGAGCTGGATAATAGCGTCTTCACTCACACTATCCAGACCCAAGACCCCATGCTGGCCGAGATCAACCACATCGCGCTCGTTGGCGACCTGCTGCAGCAAATGTGCGTCTATCTGGTGATAGCCTACCTGCTCAGCAAGACGCCCCTGTTCTCGCCCTTGATGCAGGTCACCGTGCGCTTGCCCGACCGGCTGGTGTGCTACGTGGTTTTTTCTGGCTTCTGCATCATGGGGACCTACCTCGGGTTCCAGGTTGACGACGCCATTGCCAACACCCGGGCCATTGGTGCCGTGCTGGGCGGCATGTTGGGCGGCCCGTTGGTGGGCCTGGCCGTAGGTCTGACCGGTGGCCTGCATCGCTACTCGCTGGGGGGCTTTTCAGCAACGGCCTGTGCCGTATCCACCGTGACCGAAGGACTCATTGGCGGCTTCCTGCATTTCTATTTGTTGCGCCGTAACAAGGCCCACCTGTTGCTCAATCCGGCAATTGCCTTTGGCACCACGCTGGTGGCCGAGCTGTGCCAGATGAGCATCATTTTGCTGCTCGCCAAACCGGCCGAACAAGCGGCCCATCTGGTGGCCCAAATTACCTTGCCCATGGTGCTCACCAATTCATTTGGCGCGGCCCTGTTCATGCGTCTGATTCTGGATCGCAAGGAAACCCTGGAAAAGTACTCGATTGCCTTTTCTGCCAAAGCGCTGCGCATTGCCGAGCGCTCCGTCGGCGTGCTGGTGCAGGGCTTCAACGAACACAACTGCGCGCGTATGGCCGGCATCATTCGCGAAGAAACCGGGGTGGGCGCCGTGGCCATCACCAATACCGAGAAGGTGTTGGGTTTTGTCGGCGTGGGCGCAGACCACCACCTGACCGGCATGCCGATCTCTTCGGCGCACACCTTGCAGGCCATCCGCAACAACGAAGTGGTTTATGCCGATGGCGCGGCCGTTCCCTACTGCTGCTCGGTGACCAGGGACTGCAAGCTCGGGTCATGCCTGGTGATTCCGCTGCGGGGTAGTGAGAACCGGGTGATTGGCACCATCAAGTTGTACGAGCCCAAAACCAAATTTTTCTCATCGCTGAACCGCACGCTGGGCGAAGGCATTGCCCGGTTGCTCTCCAACCAGTTGCTGTCCGGCCGCATCGAGGAGCAAAAGCAGTTGCTCGCGCAGGCCGAGATCAAGCTGCTACAGGCCCAAATCAATCCGCACTTTCTGTTCAATGCGCTCAATACCCTGGCCGCCGTGATCCGGCGTGACCCGGAGTCGGCGCGGCAACTGGTGCAATATCTGTCCACATTTTTTCGCAAGAGTCTCAAACGCACCGGTAACGATGCCACGCTCAAGGATGAAATCGAACATGTGGATGCTTACCTGCGCATCGAGTTGGCCCGGTTTTCCGACCGGCTCAACGTGCGCTTTGATGTGCCCGAGGACCTGCTGGGGCTACAGCTACCAGCCTTTTCGCTGCAGCCGATTGTTGAAAACGCGATCAAGCACGGCATCTCGCAGTTGCTGGAGCCCGGCACCATTGTCATCAGTGCCCGGCGTGCTGGGGCGGTATTGACTGTGGTGGTCGAAGACAGTGCCGGCTTGTATCAGGCCAAGCCCGACAGCGATGGTCTGGGCATGGGCCTGGTGGACCGGCGCATCAAGCTGCGTTTCGGCCCGGGCTTTGGCATTGATGTCACCTGCCAACCCGATGGCTGGACCCGCGTGGCCATCCGCTTGCCGATTGAAGACGAGCGTGCCGCATGCTAAGCGCCTTGATCATTGACGATGAAGCGCCCTCGCGCGACGAACTGAAGGCGCTGCTGGCGGCCCATGCCGACATCGACGTGCTGGGCGAGTGCAGCAACGCGCTGGAAGGTATTGCGGCCATTCACCGTTTGCGCCCCGACGTGGTGTTTCTGGACATCCAGATGCCGCGCGTGAGCGGCTTGGAAATGGTGGGCATGATCGAGGCCGCCGCCTTGCCGCACATCGTGTTTGTGACTGCATTTGATGAACACGCGCTGAAGGCTTTTGAAGAGCATGCCGCCGACTACCTGCTCAAACCGATCGACCCGCAACGACTTGCCAAAACCCTGGATTGGCTGCGTGCAGGCGCCCGGCCATCGCAACCGGCACATGCGCCCTTGATTCCGGCGCTGCGGCATATTCCCTGCATGGCACTGAACCGCATCTTTTTGTTGGCGCTCGATGAGGTTGAATTTGTTCACACCGACCTCAGTGGCGTGCATGTGGTGGCCGACAAGCGTCAGGGCATCACCGAACTGACCCTCAAAATATTGCAGGAACGCACCCCACTGCTGCGCTGCCACCGGCAATATCTGGTCAACCTCAACCACGTTGCCGAGATTGAATTGATGGACAACGGGAGCGCAGAAATCATCACGCGCAGTGCCCGGCGCCTGCCCGTGAGCCGGCGTTACCTGCGCGAACTGAAAGACCAGTTGCTCATCGGCTGAGGTTTTTTGCGCACCGCTGGGCAGCGCGCACGCACCACTTAATCCTGCTGGAAACCACTCGCCAGATAGCGCACAAAAGCGCCGCCGATGCCGCTACATTTCCGGCCCACTGACTAGGAAAGCTGACGCCTTGCACGACATGGCGCCACCCTGGTCAGCAAGTTCTGACATGTTCAGGACATCAACCAACACCAGGAGAAGACATGCATCTTGTTTCCAAGCACGCCCTCTGGGCGCTTTTAACGGTGATCGGGGTATTTTCCCTGGGCACCGTGGCGCTGTCGCGGGGTGAGACCATCAATTCGTTGTGGATCATCACAGCAGCAATATCCATTTACCTGGTCGCCTACCGTTACTACAGCCTGTACATCGCCGACAAGGTCATGCAGATCGACCCCACCCGCGCCACCCCCGCAGTGCGCCACAACGACGGTCTGGATTTTGTTCCGACCAACAAATATGTCCTGTTTGGCCACCACTTTGCGGCCATTGCAGGCGCCGGCCCACTGGTGGGCCCGGTGCTGGCGGCACAAATGGGTTACCTGCCCGGCACGCTGTGGATCATCGTCGGCGTGGTGCTGGCCGGTGCGGTGCAGGACTTCATGGTGCTGTTTGTCTCGACCCGGCGCGACGGGCGCTCACTGGGCGACCTGGTCAAATCCGAGTTGGGCCTGGTGCCCGGCATGATTGCCCTGATCGGCACGTTTGTCATCATGGTGATCATTCTGGCCGTGCTGGCCTTGATCGTGGTCAAGGCGCTGGCTGCCAGCCCGTGGGGCACCTTTACCGTGGCTGCCACCATCGTGATTGCCTTGTTCATGGGGGTTTACAGCCGCTATCTGCGCCCCGGGCGCATCGGTGAAGTTTCTGTCATTGGCCTGGTGTTGCTGATTGCCTCGATCGTGGCAGGTGGCCAGGTGGCCGAAAGCGCGGTGCTGGGCCCGATGTTCACCTTTGATGCCAAACAACTGACCTGGATGCTGATCATCTATGGCTTCATCGCCTCGGTGCTGCCGGTCTGGCTGTTGCTGGCGCCGCGTGACTACTTGTCCACCTTCCTGAAGATCGGCACCATTGTCGGGCTGGCATTGGCCATGGTGTTTGTGGCGCCCAACCTGCGCATGCCCGCCGTGACCCAGTTCATCGATGGCACCGGCCCAGCCTGGTCAGGCAGCCTGTTCCCGTTCATCTTCATCACCATTGCCTGCGGTGCCGTGTCCGGTTTCCACGCCCTGATTTCGTCGGGCACCACGCCCAAGCTGCTCGACAGCGAAGGTAACGCCCGCATGATCGGCTACGGCGGCATGCTGATGGAGTCGTTCGTGGCCATCATGGCCATGGTGACCGCCTCGGTGATCGATCCAGGTGTGTATTTCGCCATGAACAGCCCCGCCGCCGTCATCGGCACCAATGTCGACAGCGCCGCCCAGATCATTTCGCAATGGGGTTTCCTCATCACACCCGATGTGCTGCTGCAGACCGCCAAGGACGTCGGGGAGAACACCATCCTGTCACGCGCAGGCGGTGCACCGACGCTGGCGGTGGGCATGGCCCAGATCTTTTCGCAGATCATGGGTGGCCAGGCCATGATGGCCTTCTGGTACCACTTTGCCATCCTGTTCGAGGCCTTATTCATCCTGACCGCCTGCGATGCCGGCACCCGTGCCGGCCGCTTCATGCTGCAGGACTTGCTGGGCAGCTTCATCCCGTCCCTCAAGCGGACCGATTCCTGGATTGCCAGCCTGACTGCCACTGCCCTGTGTGTGGCCGCCTGGGGTTACATCTTGTACCAGGGCGTGGTTGATCCGCTGGGCGGCATCAACAGCCTGTGGCCGCTATTTGGCATTTCCAACCAGATGCTGGCCGGTGTCGCACTGATGCTGTGCACGGTGGTGCTGTTCAAGATGAAGCGCCAGAAATATGCCTGGGTGACGATTCTGCCGGCCTCCTGGCTGCTGATCTGCACGCTGGTGGCAGGTTGGCAAAAAGTATTTGATGCCAATCCCAAGATCGGCTTTCTCGCGCTGGCCAACAAGTTCCAGGCCGCCATCGACCAGGGCACGGTGCTGGCACCGGCCAAGAGCCTGGCCCAGATGCAACAGATCGTGTACAACAACCAGCTCGATGCTGCGCTGGCGCTGTTTTTCATGTTTGTGGTGGTCAGCATGCTGTACTACACCGTCATCGCCTGCGTAAAGGCCTCGCGCACCGGTAAGCAAACCAGTTGCGAGACACCGTACCAGGCCATCCCGGTCAATGGCTAGCCTGTTCTTCAACGACCTGTCCACGGTAGGCAAGTACCTGGGGCAGGCCGCCCGGCAAATGGTGGGCGTACCCGATTACGCCACCTACGTCAGACACCGGCGGATCACCCATCCGGGCGAGCCCATCATGACCGAGCTGGAGTTTTTCAGGAACCGCCAGGAAGCCCGCTACGGCTCGGGCCGCTCGGGTGGCTGCTGCTGAGGCAGCCTGGTATTTTCAAGTCGTAGCGCAGGGACTAAACCGTCTCTGCGCTGCCCGCCAAATCGCCTGCGATCAGTTTGAACTGCTCCAGCGCCGCTTCCAGGTCATCCACAATTTCTTGCGCAATCACGTCGGGCGGTGGCAAGTTGTCGCTGTCGGCCAGGGCGTCGTCCTTGAGCCAGAAAATGTCCAGGCTGGCTTTGTCACGCGCTATCAGATCGGCATAGTCATACGCCCGCCAGCGGCCATCGGGTGTCTCGGTTGACCAGTTCGCCTTGCGGTCATGCCGGTTGGCCGGGTGGTAGAGCTGGACAAATTCATCAAGATGCTCGCGCCTGAGCGGGTTGGTCTTGAGGGTGAAATGCTGGTTGGTGCGCAGGTCGTAAATCCACAGCTTTTTGGTCCAGGGTGTCTCTGAGGCGGGCTTGCGCTCAAAGAAAATCACGTTGGCCTTCACGCCCTGGGCGTAAAACAGGCCGGTGGGCAAACGCAGGAGCGTGTGCACATCGCACTCGTGCAGCAGCTTTTTGCGGATGGTCTCGCCCGCGCCACCCTCGAACAGCACGTTGTCGGGCAGCACCACGGCGGCGCGCCCGTGTTGCCTGAGCAGGGTCTTGATGTGCTGGACAAAGTTGAGCTGCTTGTTGCTGGTGGTGGCCCAGAAGTCGTCGCGCTCGATCCCGTCTTTTTCGGTACTCACCCGGCCCTCGGCCCCGGTGATCATGGTGCTGCTCTTCTTGCCAAACGGCGGATTCGCCAGCACCACGTCAAATCGTTCGCCAGGGTCGGCAGCCAGCGCGTCGGCCACCACAATGGGCACCGATTTGTCGGAGCCAATGCCATGCAGCATCATGTTCATGGCGGCCAGGCGCGCCGTGCTTTGCACCAGTTCCCAGCCGCGCAAGGCGTTTTCTTTCAGGTGCTTTTTTTGCTCGCGCGTCAGGTTGGGGTTGTGCTCGGCCACATGGTTGTGCGCGGCAAACAAAAAGCCGCCGGTGCCACAGGCCGGGTCGCACACGGTCTCGCCCGGCTTGGGCGCAATGCAGTCCACCATGGCCTGAATCAGCGGGCGCGGCGTGAAGTACTGGCCGGCGCCGCTCTTGGTGTCTTGCGCATTTTTTTCCAGCAGACCCTCGTAGGCGTCACCTTTCACGTCGGCACCCATGGCCGACCAGTTCTCGCCGTCGATCAGATCCACCACCAGACGGCGCAGCTTGGCCGGGTCCTGGAACTTGTTTTGCGCCTTGCCGAAAATCAGGCCAATTGTGCCCTTCTCTTTGCCCAACTCGTCCAACAAGTGACGATAGTGGTCAAACAGCGCATCGCCATCCCTGGCCAGCAGCGACGGCCAGTCGAAGCCTTTGGTAATAGGGCTGGGCTGATTCCACGGCGGCTGGCTGCGCTCATCGGCCATCTTGAGGAACAGCAGGTAAGTGAGCTGCTCGACATAGTCGCCGTAACTCATGCCGTCGTCGCGCAGCACGTTGCAGTAGTTCCAGAGTTTCTGGACGATGGTGGCTGAGTTCATGTTGAAAGCTTGGATAGTTCGCGTAAGGTTTTGGCCAGGGGTTTGGTGCGCTGCTGACTGAACGCGTCGCCTGGCAAATGGCCTGACAAGGCTTGTTCAAATTCCGGGTTGGCAAAAAGGGCCTGGAATTCTGCGGCCAGATAAGCGCGCAACTCGGATGCTGCGGCCTTGCACTCCGCCAGCAACTCAGGCCTTCGGTCTGCCACGGTGATGATGTCTTCAAGGTCGTGGCTACCCAAAAAGTCTGGCTTGCCGCTGGCATCTTTGCCTCGGTCTTTAAAGGCTTCCAGCTTGGTACCAATGAACACCGGGGCAGTAATGAGCTTGATCGTCGTGCCGCTGGGCAAAGTCACAAGCTCGGCTGTCTGCAATGCAAGTGGATACCAACGGTTGGCGAAACCCAAAATGTCTTTCACGGTCGGCATCAAATCGAGGGTGACACTTTTATAAACCCAGCGGCAAATGGGTGCATCGGGTCGCATATCGTTGCTGAAGCCTCGTGCTCGCACGGCGCTTTCGATCGCATGGTAGTCATGCACTGTCAACGCGTGGGCCACGATGTCGACGTCCTCGGTCATTCGGATGCGGTCAGGCCGCTCTTGTGTCAGCAGCAAGCCAGTGGCGCAGCCGCCTACAAAAATCACGCTCTCACACACGGGACCAAGGGCCTGCGCCACCAACTCCAGAATCGCCAGATTGGGATTGTTGAATGCTGCCATTAGTTCAAGCTTTCTTCCAGAAACTTGCGGGCAATTTCACGCTCACGGGCCTGGCCTATACGCAGCGCGTCAAACAGGGACAGCAGTTCGTACAACGCCTGGTCCTGCATCGCAGCCAAAGGCAGCTTGGGGTAAAGCGGCAACAATGCGCTACCTCGCACCGGCCCATCTGCATGCGGCCACACGGGCGGCATCTCGTCAGCAAACAGCACTTTGGATTTGAGTGGTTCAACACCATAGGCCGTAGGGAAACCCATGGTGATTTCGCCGCGCACTGCCGGAAAAAAATAAGCAGCACCATACAACACCATGGGCCGGAATGCAGCCATAACCAACGCAGGCGCATCATTCACCTCGGCCAAGAGACGTGCGCCAGCGAGGCGCGCCATGCAGGCATGGGCCTCAAACTGCGACATGTGCATGACTTGTGCCAAGGTCGCGTAGGGCAGTTTTTGCCCCGCCAGACACACCAGCTTGAACGCCATAGCCAAGTCTTGTGGCTTGAGCGACCATTGGGCATGGCCGAGGCGGGATTTAATACCGGATGAACTCATTGTGTTTGTATTCAATATGCATATGGAATATGCCATAAATTGCGTTGCTATTCAAGGTTGTCGCAGACAAATATATGCAATATGCATATTGAAATTAGTGGGATCGGAGGTGCACCACCGTTTTGTCCAGCTTGGTAAAGCGTTCGCCGAAGCGCGTGTGCAAGGCGTGGACCACTCCATCGGGTCGGCTTCATCTTTACCTTAGGGTATTTTTAATGTAAGGGAAATGCATTTCCCTTACCTTGTAAATAGCTCTAGGTAAGTTTCAAACACATACAGGCGGTGTCGGGCAGCGCCCGTCACCTCCCTCAAAAGACCCAACCGGATGAAGTCTCGCAACAGGGCGTTGGCAGTGGGGTGGCTGACGCCCAGGCTGTTTTCCAGGTCTGTGGCGCTCAACATGGGGCGTCTGTAAAGCAAATTGAGCGCTTGCTTTGCGTTGGGCGCGCGTTTGCCTAGTGACAGCAGCTTGTGTTCAGCATCCGTCCTCAAGGCCAAAATTTCCTTGAACACATTGCGCCCTTTGATCGCTGTTTCTGCCACGCCTTGAAGAAAAAAACGCACCCAGTGAATCATGTCGTTGGACACGCGCACCCGCATCAGGGCGTCTTAGTAGCTGGCCCGGTTGCGCTCAAAAAAGTCTGACAGGTACAGAGATGGCTTCGCCAGCAACCCATTACTCACCAAATAAAGTGGCACCAACAGTCGCCCGATGCGCCCATTGCCATCCAAAAATGGGTGGATCGTCTCAAACTGGTAATGGCTGATGGCCAGCCGAATCAGGTGTGGCACGGTGATGCTCTCGTCATGCCAGAACTTCTCCAGATCGCTCATCAGGGCTGGCACACCTTCCGGGTGGAGTGGAATAAAAACCGCGTCCATCAAGCTGGAGCCACCAATCCAGTTTTGGCTGATGCGGAACTCTCCGGGCTGCTTGTTCTCACCACGCACACCACGCATCAGAATTTCATGCGTTTTGCGAAGCAGTCGGTTTGACAGCGGCAGGGTTTAACGGGGGGATTACCCTTCCACACCCGTGAGCGTGGCACCTTCTTTTTTGGCCTCGATCACGCCGGCGGCCTTGCCGTCGATGTAAAGCAGGTAGTCGGCAAAGCCATGACCGGGGTTGAGCGAGAACTCGCGGATGGCCACACCTCGGGCGGCGTGGATGTTGGCGTGAAGCATGTCGCACACATGCCAGCCCGCTTGCTGCAACAGCGTGTCAATGCTTTGTCTGGCCTGTTGCTCTGGCGTCATCCCTGTCCTTTTGATTTTGAAAGCTGTTTACGCGGTAAAGACAGGGCGGTGGCAACGGTTTTTTACTGCCGCCCAAAACCGAAAACGGCGGGCTCCTCGATGCCTTCGATTTTCTCCACCAGTCGCAGCAGCGGTTTGAGTTCGCGGTAACGGGCACAGGTGGCACGGATGTAATGAATAAATCGCGGCGTGTCGGCCAGGTACTGGGGCTTGCCGTCGCGCAGCGTCAGGCGGGCAAAGATGCCGGCCACTTTCAGGTGCCGCTGCAGGCCCATCCACTCCACGCCGCGGTAAAACTCGCCAAAGTCGTCGCCCACCGGCAGCCCGGCCTTGCGCGCTTTTTCCCAGTAGCGGATGGTCACATCCAGGCAAAAGTCTTCGTCCCAGCTCAGGAAGGCGTCGCGCATCAAGCTGGCAATGTCGTAAGTGATGGGGCCGTACACCGCATCCTGGAAGTCGAGCACGCCCAGGGTGCCGGGCCCGGACACCATGAGACGATTCGCCGCCGGGCCGCCCCAAGGCAAATCAGCCCCCTCGGGGGGCAGCGCAGCACACGCAGTGGCAAGCGTGGGGGCCATCAGATTACGGGGCATGAAGTCGCGGTGCACAAAGACGCTGGGTGCGCTCAGGTTGTGGCGGATGATCGCCTCGAAACTCTTGTCGAGGGTCTGGCGCATGGCATCGTCCAGCACGATGCCCTTGTGTTGGGCGATGTACCAGTCGGGGAACAGCGCCAGCTCGCGGCGCAGCAGCGCTTCGTCGTAGGGCGGCAGCACATCGGGTTGGGAGCTCAGTTGCCAGGCAATGAGCGCGTCCACCGCCTGCAGATACAGGGGCAGGTTGGCTTGCGCATCGTGCCGGTTGATGACTTGCATCATGGTTTGCGCGCCCAGGTCGGTCAGCAGCATGAAGCCCAGCGGCTCGTCCCAGGCCAGCACCTTGGGTGCCGGGACGCCAGCGGCGTGCATCAGGGTGGCCACCTTGACAAAGGGCGCACTGTTTTCCTTGTCGGGCGGGGCGTCCATGATGATGCGGCTGCCGTCCTGCGCGTCGATGCGGAAATAGCGCCGGAAACTGGCATCGGCCGAGGCCAGGCGCAGGCTCGCGGGCTGCAAGCCGTGTTGGGCAGCGGTGGCAGCCAGCCAGTGGCTGAATTGATCAGCGCGGACGAGATCGCTCCAGGCGATGGCTGGCGCTATGGGGGCTTGGGGGGGAAGTGCTTGACTCATGGATAATCCATTCTACAAATGTGTTCAGCCCTCCACCGCGCCCACCTCATGCCCGTCACCGTTTTCGACCCCTGCGCGTTTTCCGAATGCGTTGCCTGATGCGCGACACGCCTGTGTTTCAGCTGCTGGGTCGCGCGCGACCGCTGCGCCTGAGTGTGCTGGCCACGCTGCTGCCATCGGCTATGGTGAGTGCGCAGCAGGCCGCCGATGCGCCTTTGCTTCTGCAAACCAGCCCCACGCTGCAAGAGACCCTAGCGCCAGAGGTGCGGGGCAGTTTACCCAGCTTCGTCTCGGGCCAGCGCATCACCGGCCGCCAGGACCTTGAAACGGTGGTCGAGGGCAAGGCCATGCTGCGTCGTGGCGACATGGTGATCCAGGCCGACCAGCTGGAATACAACCAACCCACCGATGTGGCCAAGGCCCGGGGCCATGTGCGAATCAACCGCGCAGGCAACGTTTACGAAGGCCCTTTGCTGGAGTTGCGGGTGGAGACCTTCGAGGGGTTTTTCAACGAACCCAGTTACCACTTTCTGCGCAATCAGGCCCATGGCCAGGCCGACCGGGTGGATTTTCTGGACCAGCAGCGGGCGGTGATTCACAACGCCACCTTCACCACCTGTCGCCGCTTGCCAGGTCCGAGCTGGATGCCGGACTGGATTTTGAAAGCAAGCACCATTTCCCTGGACAACAAGGAAGAAGTAGGCACCGCCACCGGCGCCCTGCTCAGTTTCAAGGGCGTGCCGCTGCTGCCTGTGCCTTACATCAGCTTTCCACTGGGCGACCAGCGCAAGTCGGGCATCCTGCCGCCGACGATCGGTCTGGACACCGTCAATGGGTCTGAAGTGTCGGTGCCCTATTACTGGAACATGGCGCCCAACCGCGACGCCACCATCACCCCGACCTTGATGAGCAAGCGCGGTGTCAATCTCGGCACCGAATTCCGTTATCTGGAGCAAAAATACAAGGGCGAAGTGCAGCTTGACTGGATGCCTTCCGATCAATTGCGTGATGCCAACCGCTGGGGCCTGAACCTGAATCACCAGGCCCGTTTTGACAGTGCCTGGACCAATAGCGGTGCCGCCCTGAACCTGAGCCTGAACCGGGTCAGCGATGACAACTATTGGCGTGATTTCAACCTCGCCAACAATTCCCTGACGCAACGCCTGCTGGCCAATGATGCCACCTTGTCCTGGAGCACAGGCGCCTGGGCCAACAATGTGCGTACGCTGAAGTGGCAAACCCTGCAAGATGTCACGGCACCCATCGTGCCGCCCTACGACCGGTTGCCGCAGCTCACCACCAGTTATGCACGAACCAATGTCGCCGGTTTTAATTACGCCTTCAATGCCGACTACACCCGTTTTCGATCCGACATGACACGCACCGGACAAGCCAACGGCCAGCGCAGCTTTGGCTTGTTGCAGGCCAGTTACCCCATGACCGCCCCAGCTGGCTATTTAACGCCCCGAGTGCAATTGCACGCCAGCCAGTACCAGTTCGAAACACCCCTGACAAATGGCGACACATCGGCCAGTCGGGTGTTGCCGACCTTCAGCCTCGACAGTGGCCTGGTGTTTGAGCGCGACACCCAATTGTTTGGCCGCAACTTGCGCCAGACCTTGGAGCCACGGGCGTTTTATGTCAAAACGCCCTACCGTGATCAAAGCTATTTGCCTAATTACGATTCTGGCGCCAACGACTTTAACCTGGCCACCATCTACACAGAAAATGCCTATGTCGGCAATGACCGCATCTCTGACAGCAATTTGCTGACCTTCGGGGTCACCACGCGCTGGCTAGACCCGGCTACCGGGGCTGAAGCTGCCCGCCTGGGCATGGCCCAGCGCCTGCGCTTCTCCGATCAAAATGTCACCTTGCCCGGCGAGCTGCCCGCAGACGACAGCCTCAGCGACTTGCTGCTGGGGGGCTCGGTCCACTGGGACCCACGCTGGAGCTTTGACGGCACGGTTCAGTTCAACCCCAAAGCCAAACGCTCGGTGCGTTCCACCCTGAGCGCCAGCTACAAGCCCGGTCCCTTCCGCACGGTCTCGGCAGCCTACCGCTACCAGCGCGAATCGAGCGAGCAAGCTGATTTTGGCTGGCAGTGGCCCATCAACGACCTGTGGGGCGACAAAGGTCAGAACATGGGTGCTGGACAGGGCCAGGGCGAGGGACGCTGGTACAGCGTGGGGCGCCTGAACTACAGCATCAATGAGCGCAAGTTGGTCAACTCGCTGGTAGGCTTTGAATACGATGCAAGTTGCTGGCTGGGCCGCATTGTGCTGGAGCGCCTGCAAACCAGTACCAGTACCGCCACCCAGCGCATCATGTTCCAATTGGAATTCGTCGGATTCACCCGGCTCGGCGTGAATCCACTCAAGTCGCTCAAGGACAATATCCCCGGCTACCAGATCCTGCGTGAACCCGGTGAACCGCCCAGCCGTTTCAGCAATTACGATTGAACCATCATGACCGTTCGCTTTAAATTTTTATCTGTTGCCTTGACCGCCTGTTTGTTCGGGGCGCAGGCGCATGCCCAAGGTTTGCGTCTGGCGCCCACGACGGCTACGTCAGTGCCGGCCGGCAGCGCCGCCACTGCTGACTTTATTGTGGCGGTCGTCAATTCCGAGCCGCTGACCAATACCGAGGTGCAACGTGAAGTTCTGCGAGTACAGCAACAGTTTGCTGCGCAGCGGCGGCCGGCACCCGATCCTCAGCGCCTGAACGCAGAAATGCTGGAACGCTTGATTGACCAGAAAGTTCTGCTTCAGTTCGCGCGCGACACGGGCATCAAGGTTGAAGACGCGGCCATCGACCAGACCGAGCAATCAATCGCGGCCCAAAACCAGTTGACCGTCGCCGAGTTGCGCCAGCGAGTCGTCGCCGATGGCATGAGCGTGGCTCAGTTCCGGGCGCAGCTGCGTGACCAAGCTTTGCTGCAACGCCTGCGTGAGCGCGATCTGGAGCCGCGGGTAAAGGTGTCGGAGTCCGACATCGATACCTATTTGCAGGCCCAGCAAAACAACCAGGACCCAAGCCAGTTGGAAATCAATCTCGCGCAAGTCCTGATTGCGGTCCCCGAGGGAGCCAGCGCCGAACAGGTACAAGCCTTGCAAGTGCAAGCGGGCAAAGTGCTGGAGCGGGCACGCGCGGGCGAGGACTTCGGCACGCTGGTCCGCACCTACTCCGACCCGTCGGCACAGTCCAATGGTGGTCAGCTTGGTTTGCGCAGCGTCGGCCGCTACCCGGCTTCATTTGTTGAAGCCACACAAGCGTTGGTGCCAGGCGAAGTGTCCGCCCTGGTCCGCTCACTGGCTGGTTTTCATATCTTGAAAGTCGTCGAGAAGGTCAACGCAGGTTTGCCTGCCATATCGGTGACACAAAGCCGTGCCCGACATATCTTGTTGCGGCCTTCGGCCGATCTCAATGAAGCGCGGGCACGCGAGCGCTTGCTCGATTTCAAGAAGCGGGTACAGGCCGGGCAAGCTGACTTTGCCGCGCTGGCGCGCGAGCATTCCCAGGACGGCAGCGCAGCCCAAGGGGGCGACCTGGGCTGGGCCAACCCGGGCATGTTTGTGCCTGAATTTGAAAGCGTGATGAACCAGTTGGCCCCGGGCCAAGTCAGCGAGCCGCTGCTGTCGCGCTTTGGACTTCATCTGATCCAACTGCTGGAGCGGCGTCAGGCCAAGCTCAGCGAAGCCGAGCAACGCGAGTCGGTGCGCGCCCTGTTGCGCGAGAAAAAGCGCGATGAAACCGCGCAAACCTGGGCCCAGGAACTACGCGGCAGGGCCTACGTCGAGCTGCGAGCCGCGCCGCTCTAGAGGCACCGATTTGAAGCACAGCAAGCACATCCCACGCAAACGTTTTGGCCAACATTTCCTGGCCGACGGGAGCATCATTGAAGCCATTGTGGACGCCATTGACCCGCAGCCGGGTCAAGCCATGGTTGAAATTGGCCCCGGCCTGGCGGCCTTGACCCAGCCACTGGTCGAGCGCTTAGGCGCCTTGACGGTGATCGAGCTCGACCGCGATCTGGCCCAACGGTTGCGCAGCCATGCCCAGTTGCGGGTGATTGAATCGGATGTGCTGAAAGTCGACTTTGCCCAATTGGCGCAGGCGCAAGCAGCGCCCAGCCTGAGGGTGGTGGGCAACCTGCCCTACAACATCTCCACGCCGATCCTGTTTCATTTGCTGCAATTTGTGGACATCATCGAAGACCAGCACTTCATGCTGCAAAAAGAAGTGATTGACCGCATGGTGGCCAAGCCGTCGACCGCCGCCTATGGCCGCTTGAGCGTGATGCTGCAATGGCGTTACGCCATGGAAAATGTGTTGTTTGTGCCGCCCGAAAGCTTTGATCCACCGCCGCGTGTGGACAGCGCCGTGGTGCGCATGGTGCCCCGCCCGGACGCGGTCGCTCTGAACGAGCAGGCTTTAAGCGAACTGGTGCAAGTGGCCTTCAGCCAAAGACGCAAATTGCTGCGCCACACGCTGGGCGCATGGTTGCAGGTCAAACATTTTGCCGGGGAATTTGATGTGCAACGGCGCGCCGAAGAGGTGCCGGTGAACGAGTACCTGCAGCTGGCGCTGGC
>JAQSDS010000408.1 GCA_029946045.1 Rhodoferax sp. | reverse complement strand
TCCGGTGATTACATCGCCCGGCTGAATAGCTACAAATACGCACCCTACAAGCTGCAACTCACCGCAGCCGGAAGCATCGCAACCTCTGGCAATGTTGTGAGCGCCACCTCTGCCCTGCTCAGTGCCGGGACCAACATAGCGATCAATTCAGGCTCAGGCAACGTCACGGCTGGCAATAAATCGTATTACTACTACGGAGCAGACACTGCCCAGGCCTGGGCCGGCAGCGGCGCAGGAAACATACTGCTGGCCGACACGCTCTCAGGCCATAACGTCGATGTGAAAGCACACACGATGCTCGTGGGCGACCTCAGCGCCGTCTCTACGCTCAACGCGAGCGGCACAGACATCACCACCGGTCTTGTGCGTGCAGCCAACGCCACACTGGTCGCCGCAAACGCGTTGAACACCAATGCGATATCAGCTTCCAATATTTCTCTCTCGGCCGATACATTTGCCACAGGCAACCTCACCGCCACAGGCAACCTGACCATCACGTCGGCGGCGGGCTATGCACCGACTGGTGTGGCGCTTTCTGCCGCGTCCGCCACCATCAACGCGGTCGACGATATCAGCTTGCAGTACAACGACATCTCATCGCTCAACACATCATTAACCGCCGCCAACGTCAGCCTGAACTCAAGCGCCGGCAATGTCTCGGCCCAACTGACCAACACCAACAGCCTCACGATCAACACAGCAAAAGGCTTTGACGTGAGCAGCGATACCTGGCTCAATAACCTGAACGTGACCGCGAAATGGGATATGGCCACCGGTGCAATCGACTCGGTGGGTGCCTCTGTCTCGAGCAGCACGACGTCAGGCAGCCAGAGTTTTGGTTACAGTTTTGACGGACAGCTCTACTTTTCTGCATCCTCCAGCGCCGCCGCCGGCAGAAGCTGGAACCTGACGTATCACGATGTGTCTGCGTCCCCTGTGATGGCGGGAAGTACCCCTTCGAGCGATGACTTTGTCGATGCTTACCTCTCCCACGCTGGCAGTGGCACTTTCAACTTGGGTTTTGATTCGGACACGGTGATTGGCAACGTGAATGCATCACTCGGCCAGACGGTACGGGGCAGCAGCACGGCGGCCAATCTGGTGCTGGCGACGGGTGGTGGTATTCACTTGTCCAGCGTGCAAACCAACGGTGGAAACGTCCATGCCACGTCGCGCCATGCTGACATCACAATTGGCAGCATCAGCACCTCGGCCGAAGGCTTTGCCGGCAATGTCACCTTGACCGCAGACAACGGCAACATTGCTGTCGATGCCTCGACGACAACACCCCTTATTTCCACCGCCAGCTTCAGCAGCCTCTCGGTGGCACCGTTAACGGTGTCCTACGGTACCGTCGCACTCAGCGCGCCCAAGGGAAGCGTCGGCGCCAGCGGAGCAATTCCGATCAGTTACGCAAGAAGCTTGTCTGTGGATGCGCCAGACAGCATCAACATCAGCCAGAGTGCCGGCGTCCTGTCCAACCTGGCACTCACCACCACGGGTAGCGGCAGTGGAGCCCTGACTGTCTCTGATGCCAATTTTTCCGCTCTGTCAGTGGTGCGTAATGCAGATAAAAATCTGGAACTGTCCGGGCTGAATCCTGCCCAATTGGCGTCGTTCAGCCTGACCGCACTTGACGGCAGCATTTTTGTTGCCGGCGACATCGGCAACGTGAACGCGCTGACCCTGAATGCGGGCTACAACATCAACACGACGACCGACCTTGTGATCCAGGCCAGCGGTGGTGCACGCGCGGTCTCGGCCAATAGTTATGACCTGCGCGCTGGCCGCGACCTGTTGTTCACTGCGGGGGCGGCAGCCGGTGAAAATGTGTCGGTGACCCAGCTTGGCACGTCCGGTTACAGCTACCTGTACGCTGGCCGCGACATCAAGGTGACGGCCGATGGTGGCTCCGCATTGGTCAATCATGCTGCCACCGGCTGGACGCAATACCTCACCGCTGGCCGTGACTTGACTGTTACCGGTGGCTCGTCAGGTATCGCAGGGGCATCAGCCGCCCTCACCGCAAGCGGCAACCAGTCACTCAGCTTGGGCAATTACCTGTTGATCCAGGCCGGCACGGCCGATGGCGCCCTGGCCAAAGTTGAAGCCACTCAAAGCCAGTCTGGCAGTGGCATCCATGAACTGTCGGTGCTCGGCGGCGGAAACAACGCCAACGCGCTCCTGAAAGCAGGTACATCCCAATCCTTCACCCAGATTTCTGGAGCCCTCACCGTCCAGGGCGGCACCGGTGCCGATGCCTTTGCCGAAATTTCTGCTGCCACCTCGAGCCAATCGCTGGGAACCACGTCGAGCAGCGGAGGCTCGGCAACCGATTCGGTGGACGTCCTCGGTGGCTCAGGCGACCGCGCCTATGCCAGGATTTCTGCCGGCGGCAGCCAGTCCATCTACGCAGCAAAAGACCGTGTCAATCTGGCAGCTAGCGGCAACATCACCGTGATGGGCGGCAGCGGCATCGATGCCACAGCAGAAATGACGGCGGGATCCAGCCAGACGGTGGGTTCGCAGTCTGACTATTGTTATTACTACGGTTGTGTTGACCCAACGAAAAACATCTTGGTGCAGGGCGGTCTGGGTTCAGGTGCCCTGGCATCCATCCGAGCCACAGGTTTCCAGTCGATTTATGCAGGTGGAACTGTCAGCGTGCTGGGTCATTCGGGCGCAGGCGCCTTGGCCGAGATCCGCAGCACGGCAGGCGGACAAACCATCGGCTCAAGCTCGACCAGCTCCAACGATGCCACCGACGCCATTCTGGTCCAGGCAGGCAGCGGTGGTATTGCCCGCATTCAGGCGCAGGGCAACCAGAGCCTCATGACTGGCGGCGACCTGTCGGTCATCGGTGGCACGGCGGCCAACATGACCGCCGCCATTGAATCGATTGCCGGTTTTCAAAGCATAGGCAACACTTACTCTTACTACAACAATGACCCGTCAGGTGCCGTGCTGGTTCAAGCGGGCAGTGCCAGCGGCACGGCGGCGTGGATCAAGGCTGCCACCGGTCAAACCATAGACGCTGGTGGCAGCATCACCCTGACCGCTAGCACGGCAAGCGCCTTTGCCGAAATGTCGACAACTGCGGGCACACAGACCATTGGCAACGTCGACAATTTCTATTACGACCAGACCGACAGCATCACCCTGACCGGTGGCACAGCAGCGGGGGCCTACGCCAAAATTGCAAGCGGAGGCAGCCAAAATATACGAAGTTCGGCCGATGTCACCCTGGTGGGTGGTGTGGGCAGTAATTCAGGTGCGCAATTGCTGGCGGGTACCGGACAAAACCTGACCGCTTTTGGCAAGCTCAATATGACCGGCGGCAATGGCAGCGGCACAGATTTGCAGGCCACAGCGATCCGCAACTCGACCAGCGGCAATCAGACCCTGACAGTGACCGGCGACATCACCGTCACAGGGGGCTCGGGTGTCGCAGACACCTGGATTTATCAGGCTGGCACGGGCGCGCAAACCCTCAGCACGGGTGGCAACCTGAACTTGATATCTCCTTTGGCCACACCCAACGTCAACGTGACGAGTATTGAAGCCTTTGGCAGCGCACAAAACATCGCGGTCGCTGGCTCAGTGACAGTGGACAACCAGGCCGGCTGGATCACCTACATCCGCTCCTCTGGCAGCCAGACCCTCAACGCGGACACGCTGGCCGTTAGTCTGTCGTCCACCAGCGGCGCCAATCCCTTTGCCGGGTTGTCAGCCACGGGTGACCAGACCATCAACTTGCGCGGCGATGAAGCTACCGCAGGAACGGCCACCTTGTCGGTGACCAATTTGAGCAATGCCACGGGCTCCATCGCAGCGCTTACGTCCGGCGGCAACCAGACCATTCTCATGAACTATGACGCGGCCGGATTGCTGCGCATTGGCGATGTCAACGGGCAGGGTCTGGCCAAAATCACGGCGGCAGGGGACATGACCCTGGTAGCTGGTCAGCTGCTGCTGCAGGGCGGTGCCTTGGCAGGCTCGGACGCCAAACTGCTGACCGGTGACCAGCCACCCAATGCACCGACCGGCACCATGCTGATCAGCAGCCTGTATGGCCCGGTTGAATTGAAGGGTGGCGCCGCGGGCGGTGCCTACATCGACCCGGCACAGCTTGACGTGGTCTCCAACGGCTCGGTACAGATGTTGGCCGGCACCACCGCCACTTCCGGTGTCAACATCACGGCCAGCCTGTTCAACCTGGCCGCCACCATCGGCGACCTGAACCTGGTCAACTCGACCACGTCGAGCGCCACAGCCAGCATCTCGGCGGGCACTTTCAACTTCACTGGCCCGGGCGCGGTCAACCTGCTAGGGGGCACCATCACGGCGACAGCACCCAGCACCATCACGGTCACGGGGCAGTGCACCAACTGCAGCACCAACCTGCTTAGTTCCGACCTGTTTACTGTTCAGGCCTATGTTGCGCCCGTCCTGGGCTTCTCGGTGGTCCCGGATATCCTGGCCCTGAACGGTCTGACGGTTGACATGTTTGAACTGGTGTACGACGAAGACGGCAACCTGGTGTTGCAGCTTCGTCGCCTGAACCAGTGCTATTGAACAAGGACTGCGCCATGACAAGTTCATCACTCAAGCTTACGGGCCGCCTGCCAGCCCAGCCACTTTTCGGGACCGGGTTATTGCAACGCTGGCTGGCCGGCATCGTCATCGCCCTGCTGGCCCTCACAGCTGCTGCCCAGCAAAAAGCAGGCGAAGTCACCCACTTGCAGGGCATGGCCACAGCGCAGCAGCCTGGCGATGGTTTGCGCTTTCTGGGCAGTGGCGACGCCGTGCTGGAAGGCGATGTGCTGACCACGACCGACAAAGGCTTTGCGGTGATCACGCTGAGCGACGGGACCAAGTTCACCCTGCGGCCATCCACGTCCTTTGTGCTGGAACGTTACTCACAGAATCCGGGGGCAGAAGCCGCGGTGATGCGCTTGTTCAAAGGTGGCATGCGCATGGCATCCGGCCAGATCGCCAAACGCAATCCGGCCGGGATCGAACTCAGGGTCAACACAGCAACGGTCGGCATCATCGGCACCAGTTTTGATGCCCGGATTTGTGGCGCGGACTGCCGCCAGGAAAACGCGGCACCCAGCCTCGCAGCCTTGCAGGCCGCCCAGGCGGGTGTCGTCACCGGCATCGTGGCGGCGCGGGTGGTGCAGTCCACCGGCGAGGTAGCCGCCAGCCAGCCTGGCAAACCGGCACGGCCACTTGCTGTTGGCGCCCCCCTGTATGAGGGCGATGTCGTGCGCACCGGGGCCGGTGGCGTGGCCGTGATCGGGTTCAAGGACCAGTCCAAGGTGTCGGTCAACCCCCAGAGCACCCTGCGCATCGATGCCTTTGTGTACAACAAGCCCCAGACTCCCGACGCCATGGGCCTGTCGCTGCTCAAGGGCGGATTGCGGGCCTTCACGGGTTTGATCGGTAAAAAGTCACCCGATGCTTTTTCTGTCAAGACCAAAACCTCGACCGTCGGCATTCGCGGCACCGGTATGGACATCAGTTGTGAAGGCCCCTGTGTCGATGCCTCCTTAAGCGGAGCTGGCGCAGCCAGTGCGGCCAATTCGGCTAACCCGAAAAAGCCCGACGGCCTGTTCATGCTCACCTGGGTCGGCGGCAGCTACTTTTTTGTCGGACCTCTGGACGTACCGCTGAACCGGGTCGGCTTTATTGGCGGCGACGGTGTGGCGCGACTGCTTGAGAACGTGCCCGATTTCTTTAAAGATTTTGGCTCGCCCCGCCCTGACCAGGTGGAAGTGAACTGGGACAACCTGTTTGCAACGGTATTGTCTCTTGGTGCAGATGGCCTGTATGTGCTGGTCCGGGACGGGCATGTCTTCATGTCTGACAGTTCACGCATCGACCTGGGCATCAACGAGGCCGGCTATCTTGGGCCCAACGGTTTGGCCCTGCGCCTGGCCCCGGTGCCGAGTTTTCTGCTCAACGACCCCTACCCCCTGCCTGAGCTGTTCACCAATCTGAACGGACAGATCTTCCAATTGTTTGGTGTCACCCTGGGCCAGCCCGGCCAGGAAATCTGCAGACTGTGAGGGCAAGACCATGCCAATCAACACCCCAAAAAACTTTCGCTTCCAAGTTGTTTTCCTGGCCGCCCTGTTGAGCCAGAGCGCCTGGAGCCAGACGCAGCCGCCAGAGCCCACGCTCGATGTCACGCGCTATGTTGTTGAGGGGGACAGCCCTCTGACAGCGGAAGAAACAACCCTGTTGCTGGCACCCTTCATCGGTGAAAAACGAAAGTTAAGCGACATTGAGGCAGCGGCTGGCGCACTGGAGAGCGCCATGCGCGAGCGCGGCTTTTCTTTCCACCGCATGTTTGTGCCGGTGCAAAAGCCAGTCGCAGGCGAGATCCGGCTTCAGGTGATCGGCATCAAAGTCAGCCACGTGGAGGTGACGGGCAACGAGCACTTTAGTTCCGACAACATCCGCCGCAGCCTGAGCAACCTGGTGGAGGGTGAGGTGCCCGAGGTCAGGACGTTGGGCCGGGACATCACAGCCGGCAACAACAACCCGGCCAAGCAGGTCACGGTAACCTTCAAGGAGTCAGCGGAGGCGGGCAAGGTGGATGCCGTCGTCAGAGTCAAGGATTCACCCGTGTTGGTGTTTTTTGCGGGCATGTCCGGTAACCAGGCCTTGTCCGATCGCAACACGGACCAAAACACTTACCGCATCACCGGCGGCGTGCAGCATGCCAATCTGTTTGACCGCGACCATGTCGCGACCCTGTCGTACACCACCGACCCGCGCAATACCAGCGATGTCAGCCTGTTTGGCGCCTATTACCAAGTACCTTTTTACGGCACCGGCATCAACCTGTCGGCCTATTACACCCAATCCGACATCAGTTCAGGCACCGTGCAGCAAGGTGCCGGGGTGTTCGAAGTGAGCGGTAGCGGTAAATTTCTCGGCGTGCGCCTGGCACGCGCCCTGCCCCGCATCAACACACTGCAACAAACGGTAGCGCTTGCCCTCGATGACCGCCTGTTTGTGAACAAGACCACGTTCAACGGCGCCACCATCCAGCCCGATGTGGGATCACGGGTTTTGTCCCTGCAGTATCTGTTTCGCAACGAACCCACTTGGGGCGAAATCGCCGGAGGCATCGAATACCTGGCCAACTTGTCGGGCGGTGCCAACAACAACGAGGCAGACCACGCTGCCAATGGTGGCACCAAGGACTGGAATGCCTGGCGCTTCAGCCTGGAGCTCAGCAAGGAAACATCGGCTTGGAGCTACACAGGACGCCTCAAGGGCCAATATGCCGACCAAGCGCTCATCTCCGGTGAACAGTTTGGCCTGGGTGGCACCAACTCGGTCCGCGGTTTTGCCGATCGGGTGGTATCTGGTGAACGTGGCTACCAGTGGAACCTGGAGGCCAAGGGCCCTAACCTGGGCGGTCTGCAGTTGCGGCCGGTCATCTTTGCCGACGGGGGCACGGTCCATGCGCGCCTGACCGGCATCTCAGAAACAATCAGCAGTGCCGGTGTTGGCCTGCGGTTTGCGCACCGCAATCTTCAAGTAGCCGCTGACATCGCCCGCGTCATCGACAGCGAGAGCACCCAAACGGGTGGCAACCCCAGCCGCCTGCACCTGGGACTGTCTTACCGGTTTTAGCCGCTTGATCAACCCATTGGCAGTTCAGCTGCCCTGCCAGATCACCACCTGACCTGAATCTTCCCAGCGCTCGTAATTGGCCGAGTAAACATCTTCAATGCGATTGCGCTTGACCTTGAAGGTGGGCGTCACGATGTCGTTTTCCACAGTCCAGATGGTGGTGGCAACGACCAGGCATTTGAGTTGTTCGTGCGGGTCCAGGCTGGCGTTGATAGTGGTCAGGTGTTGCGCCAACGCCGCTTCAAGCTGCACCCGCTGGGCCGGATCTGCGGCTCGCTTCAGGGCCTCGGCGTTGAGCATCACGATGCCCAGTGGCTGACCCAGGTTGGCCCCGGTCACCACGCAGGCTTCCACCAGTTCGTGCATCACCAGCTTGTCTTCGATGGGCGCCGGTGCCACGTACTTGCCCTTGCTGGTTTTGAACAGGTCCTTGACACGGCCAGTGATGTGCAGCCTGCCCTGCGCGTCAATGTGCCCCTTGTCCCCGGTGTGCAGCCAGCCATCCGGAGTGAAAGTTTCACGCGTCAATTCAGGCTCTTTGTAATAGCCCTGCATCACGGCCTGGCTGCGCATCTGGATCTCGCCGTCAGCTGCGTCGGTGCGCACCTCAACACCGGTGTACGGTGGGCCAACCGTGCCTTCCTGGTTCTGACCGGCCAGCGTGAGGTTGGAAACAGCCAGGTTCTCTGTCATGCCATAACCCTCGTTGACCGGCAGGCCCAGTTGCCGATACCAGGCCAGCAGCGGCACCGGCATGGGGGCCGCACCGCCCGCAGCAAAACGGCATTGGTCCAGGCCCAGCGCCTTTTGCACCTTGCGCCGCACCAGGCCGCCAATGAGCGGGATCGACAGCAGCCGCTTGAGCTTGGCCGGCGGCATCTTGTGGTGGACGCCCTGTTGAAACTTGACCCAGAGCCGTGGCACCGAGAAGAAAATCGTGGGCCGCGCACGCTGCAGGTCCTTGGCAAAGGTATCGAGCGATTCGGCAAAAAACACATGCATGCCGGTGGCCAGCCAGCCATGTTCCACCAAGGCACGTTCGACCACATGGGCCAGCGGCAGGTAGGACAGCATGCGGTCGTCCTGTGTCATCTTGACCCGCTCAACACCACGGCCGATGGCCCAGGCAAAATTGCCAAAACTGTGCATCACGCCCTTGGGTTGACCCGTGGTGCCTGAGGTGTAGATCAGCGTGGCGAGTTCATCGGCATCGCGCATCACCTCCCCGTTGAGGGCCGTGTTACGGGCAACGATGGCATCCCAGCCTTCAAAGCGTCTGATGGCATCTTCTGGTGACAGTGGGTAGCTGATGCAGGGCAGGTCAACGGGGACGCCGGGTTTCATGGCCTCCCAGTCATCGAGCTTGCCAACAAAACAGGCGCGCGCCTCGCTGTGGGACAAAATTTGCTCTATGGTGCCATGTGCCAGCGTGGGGTACAGGGGCACCGACACATAGCCAGCCATCCAGATGGCCAGGTCACTCATCAGCCACCAGGCACAGTTTTTGGACAAAATAGCGACTTTGGCGCCGGGCTCCCAGCCCTGCGATTTCAGGTGGCTGGCCATACGCCGGACTTCATCGCCCACCTGCGCCCAGGTAAAGTCCCGGGTCACACCAGCGCCCATGGGCTGGGTCAATGCGATCTGGTCGGGCGCCGTTCTTTCCCAAAAATACAAGCGCTGCAAAGCCAGTTGGTCGGGTGTCACAGGATTCATTTAACTTGTCTCCGCTATGGTGAAAGTTGTACCGCTGCATGAACTCAACGACAGTATAGGAAAGGAATGATTTACTGTGAACCCCGCATGCCGGCACAATCCCTAAACACCTTAAGGAAACAAGCCCGACATGCGTTTTATCAACGCGTGTCGCTCATGGCGGCAGCTCAAGCCTGCCATGGCAAATTTTTGCGCGCCTGCTAAAAAACCACGCCGGTCAAGGCGTGCCATGAACGTAGGCATCAAACAGAATCAGCAGGCCCTGGTCGAAATCCTGTGCGGTCAGACTTGTCATGGGCTCGCTCCAAATGAAAGGCATGATAATGACCGGCCGGTTACTTCGCCGGTGCCCCTTCATGCCTTGGTTTTTGCAAGGGCATCAGCGATTACCGATGTGCCATGGCCTGCATTGTTGTAATTCCAACAAAAATATACAAGAACACGCATGCCTCTGAAATGCTCTTACTTCCTGAACCTGCTGCTGGCAGCATCGTGTATCAGTCCAGCGCTGGCGGCGGAAGATTTTCGTGTGCGCTACAACGTGGCGGGAACCCTTGGCGGTGATATCTTTGCCCCACAAAACGTTTCAGGCTGGATCGGCGCAGTAGCCTATACCTACATCGATGGCCGAAAGCTGACAGGTGACGACGGGCGCAATCTAAGCCTCACCACACCAGCTGGCACCGTGCCCTTGCCTGCACCGGCACCTACTGCGCTCTACCCAGCTTACGCCGTCAATCAGGTGGCTTTGCGAACCAGCGGACATGCCAACGTGGCAGCGCTGGCACTGGGCTACATCACCGAGGAACTTTACGGCGGTGGCCAGATCATCGTCGGAGCGTTGTTACCCATCGCGCAAAGTGCATCGGATGTGCTGGTCATCACGGCGTCGCCCACATTGAACTGGCCGCATCCTGCACAGCCGAACGATGCCACCAAGGCAGTCGTTCAAAGCGGCTTCGATTCGGCTTACCAGAGCGATCTGGCGACACAGGCCGCTGCGGAAAGCGGTCACATCACGGGCATCGGTGACATGGAGCTGGCTGCGGGCTGGATGCTTCAAGAGGGCCCCTGGAAATTTCGGGCCGGTGCCGCCCTGGTGCTGCCCACCGGGCGCTACAGTGCGACATCCAGACCCAATATCGGGTTTGGCAACTACTACACCCTGAGGCCCGAGTTCCAGGCCACGTACTTGCCATCGGCAAAAATCGCGCTCTCGGGTAAGCTGATCTTGGGCTTCAACACCAGAAACAACGACAAGCAATTGAAAAGTGGTGACTGGTTCGGACTGGAGGCCGCTGCAGGCTACATGACACCGCTTGGACCCGTGGGGCTGCATGGCGTGCACGTCAGGCAGTACCAGGACGACGAAAACAACCTGATGTTCGGCAGCAGCCGGCTGCTGCTCAACGGGCTCGGGGTGTTCTTCACCACCAAACTGCCAGTCATCGATACCATTGTCACGCTGCAGTACATGGTCACAACCAGCTCACGCAATGCCCGGCATTCCAATTTCTCGCAGCTGCGGATCGTTCAACAGTTCTGAAAAAATTTGTGCTGCAGGCCCAGCCGCCTCAGGGCTTGGCCGCCGCCGCAACGCGAGCGACTTCGGCGTTGAAGTTGACCGCGCCATTGATCACCCCGGCCGCATACGCATCGCGGTCGATGGCCAGGGTGTAGTTGGTCGTGGTGCGCTGAATGTTGCCGCCCCCAAAGTTGCTCAGTACGCCGCTCAGCGCATTGGCCGCTGTTGGCGACGCGTCGGTACCGGCCGATAGCTCACCCACCTTCTCGCTGACATTGATGACGGGCTGGGTGGTGGCTACACCGGGAATGCCCCGCATCATGCGCGAGACAGGTTGGCCCAGCCAGCTGACCCGCGCGCTGGCCATGTTCATGCCATGCACCACATTGGTTGAAGCCGACACCGAGTTGTAGCCACGGCTGCCCTCAGCCCAGGCTTGCGGCGCGTGGAAACTGTAGTGCGGAATCAGCACGGTGGCGTCGCTGATCCGTGTTTTTCCGCCACTGATGAATTCGGAAAAGATGCCGCCGGCAAAACCAGTCTTGAAATGCTGTTCGTCGGTCGGCGCAACGGTCAAGGTGTTCAAGCTGCCTTCTGACCCATTGACCTGCCCACTTTCCCGGGCTGCGCTGCGGAAGACGTCACGATCCTTGACGTCCGCATACGCCAGCACGGTATAGCCGGCGGCACGCAGCTGGGTGACCAGGTTGTCCTGGGCGGCTGCAGCAAGTTGTTGGGCGTAGGCCTTGTCGAGGCCGCGAAGCTGGAAGTTGGCAGCGGCATGGGCAGACGCATTGCCGCTTTGAAATAGTCCGGACTGCTTGCTTGCCGCAACGCGCCCATCGGTCACCAGGGTGACGTACGCGGTAGCAACAATCAGCGTCCGGTTTGACCCGAGCAAGTCCTCGGGGTTGATCGACTCCACGGCGATTTTCAGGGGCGTCACGCGTTTCCCGCTCAAGGTCTCGACGCTGGCTGCGCCTGTCGACGCTGGCTTGGCAACCGGGGCCGACAGTGCTGCTGAGGGCGCCTGCACTGCAGCGCCAGTACCTGAATTCGGCGTCCTGCCGGGTGCCGACGGATCGCTGGCCGAGCAGCCCTTGGCCAGAAACATCTGTGTCAGATGCTCCTTGCGCGCCAGCGCCTGTTTTTCACGCGCGGCAGCCTGGGCGGCATCTTGCTGTCCAGATTGCTCGGCCACATTGGCCGCCGTTTTCGCGGCAACCGAGCCGAACAAGTGGCCAGTCAGTCCACCCAGCGCACCGAACATGCCGGTGCGTTGCGCCACCTCGGCGGCAACGACCGCCGCCTGGCCGGCCGTGGCGGTGGTTTGTCCGGAACTCTGTGCGGTCTTGGCATCGGCGACTAGCTTGTCCATGCTATTGCGCTCGTCGACCAACTGCTGGCAACTGAGGTCGTTGTCGGTGATCTTGATGCGCTCAATAGGGGCAGTGCCCTGGGCATGGGCAAGGCCGACCAAGCAGGCAGACAGGATAAAAGCGGGTTGCTTGAAACGAGTGAAGCGCATGGCGGAAGCTCCAGAGTTGATCCAGAAAAAATTGTAATAAAAAACGGCCGCATGACTGCGCCTTCGTTGCGCTGACCGCCGCCCATCGACATCCTGTGCGGAACAGTGATGACGGTACGGCGGCGGGTCAGACTGTCACGCGGTTTCAGCGGTAGGTGTAGATTACCTGGTAAGCGGTCGTCAGGGCAACCGGTGAGGTGATACTTAAGCTCGCATTGACGGTACCGACGTCGTTGGCAAAGCTGCAGCTGTTGACCGTGAAGGTTCCTGCGGCCCCGATCGCGTTGCTCAGCGAAGTGCTTGAATTGGCGTCGGTCAGGGCCGAGCAGAATTCGTCTTGGGTAGACGGCTTGGGGACGTTGTTGATGACAAAGTCTGCTGACACGCCGAGCACAGTGGTCTGGACCGTCAGTGTGGATGTACCGCCGGTCGCGCCACCCGTGCCCGTGCTTTGCGCGAATTGACCAACATAGGTGCCACCAGGCAAGAAGTTGATTTCGTAAATCGCGCCTGAACTCACCACAAGCACGACCTCATAGATGTCGCTGCCATCGGCAAATTCATAAGCGGCGTAATCACCGACAACCTGCGAGTTGAGCGTTGGATTGGTCAACGGGGTGCTCCCGGCGATGCTCAATGCAGTCGCCGTGGCGCTGAAGCACACTGTCTGTCCATTGGTGAATTTGCTATTGGTGTTGCCCGCAAAGGTCAACGCCGTCTGACCAGCGGCGCAGTCGGCCGTGCCACCGCCGGTGCCGGTCCCACCCCCCGAGTTAACTCCACTTGCAATGGCAGTGCTGTAGGCAGTTTTCAGTGCCACTGAATAGGCTTGCAAATAAGTCGTCAGAGTGCCATCGGACGCGGCACTGAGTAGCGCGGCGTAATCGCTGACCACGGTCCTGAGGGCTTCCAGCGCGCCGTCCATCGGGTTGCCAGGGACCGGGGTGAAGCTGCTGGTGATCGGATCCAGGCTGTTGATGTCGGTGAGGTCCAGCGCGGTGCGGATTTGCGTCACAGCGCCACTGACGGCACTGGCGTTGATCGCCTGGAAACTGCCGGCGCTGGTATCGCCAAACCAGGTGGCTGGCGAGATGCCCGCCAGACTGGCCACCACCAGGTCGGTCAGTGGCGTGATGTTGGCAATGCCAAAACCGATGGCCAAAGAATACAGGGGCTGGGCCAGGCCACCACCACTCACCTCGATCTTGCACGGCAGCGTCTGCCCCGAAATGGTGACTTGCCAGGCGCCGGTACTGGCGGCGGTGGTGGTTGATAGCGCAGCACCTGCCGCGCACTGGACATTCACCGTGCCGCCGACGATGGGTGCGCCGATGGCGGCCGTGCCACCCAGGGTGGGCACTGACGGGCTGTCCGAGCCACCGCAGGCGCTCAGCCCAGCACCGACGAGCAGCGCCGTCACGCAGGACAGGCCCACTGACAAGAATCTATTTTTCATGATCTGAGACTCCTTTGGAACAAATTGAATGGAATAACCGCCTAGATTTTTTTGCTTTTTTCGGTGCGACACAATCCCGCGTTCACGGGGGTAGGCGTGCCCGGATTGTTTGACTAAACTGTTCGCATGAGATTCAACTTCAAAATGCTCAGGCCTGCCAATTGGTTGTGGTTGGCGCTGGCCTATAACCTGTTGCTCATGGTCATGGCCGTTGCGCAGGCCTTGCACGCACCCTGGCTGGGGCTGCGCTTGCAGGTTGATGCGAGCGGGCAGATCCGGGTCGAGTCGGCCCAAGGCCCGGCGGCTGCCGTGCCGGTGGGTGCCCGTCTGCTCGCTCTGTCTACTGAACCCAACGGCACCCAATGGGTGCTGCAGGCCGACGACCTGATGGAAGAGCCCGATGTGGTGGCCGACTACGTGCAAATGGACGCCTTTCTGGCCCGCCAAGGTCAGATCGCAGCGATGCTGGCGCAGCCCAGCGTGCGCCTGTACTGGCAGGGCGCCGATGCTGCTGCGCCGTCCGAGTCCCTACTTTTACCCGGGCAACAGCCGCTGCGCAGTCTGCCCCTGCCGTTCTGGTTCCAGTTGCTGGTGTCGGTGGCCGGTTGCCTGATTGCAGCCTGGGTCTGGGTGCTGCGACCTCACGACTTGGGTGTGCGCATGTTCGGCATCACCGGCCTGGTGTTTCCGGTGTTTGCGATGTCAGCGGCGGTGTACAGCAGCCGTGAACTGGCCTTGCCGACGCCCACCTTTTTTGTGCTCAGCGCGATCAACCATTGGGGTGCGGCGATGTTTGGTGCGGCTCTGGTGGGCATCTTTCTTTGCCACCCGCGGCCCTTGTTGGCGCCGAGGCTTCTGTTGTGGCCGTTTGCCGTGTTCAACCTGTGGTGGCTCACTGACGTGACGCGCCTGGCGCCCGATCTGGATTGGGGCAACCGGTTTCTGGTGATGACAGAAATGGGCCTGGCCGTGCTGCTGGCGGGACTTCAGTGGCGGCGTGCCAAGGGGCATCCGGTGGACCGCGCCTCGCTGCGCTGGTTGTTCTTGTCCTTGTTGTTGGGCAGCGGGCTGTTCATTCTGAGCACCATCGCCACAGTCAGCCTGGGATGGCTACCGCCCCTGCCGCAGGGCTACGCATTTGGTTTCTTTTTGCTGATTTACGTTGGCATTGCGCTGGGCTTGCGCCGCTATCGGCTGTTCGATCTGGACGAGTGGGCCTACCGCATGCTGCTGTGGCTTGGCGGCGCCCTGCTGGTGGTCGGACTCGATGCGCTGCTGATTCTGATGCTCGACTGGACTGGCGGCTTAGCGCTGGGCGTTTCCATCTGGCTGGTCGGCATGATCTACCTGCCGCTGCGGCACTGGATCTGGCAGCGCCTGGTGCACCGGCCGCGCCTGCAACTGCACGAACATTTGCCCGACGTTGTCAGCATTGCGTTCCAGCAGGCGCAGGGCGAACGGGAAATGGCCTGGGACCGCTTGCTGCACCGGCTCTATGCCCCACTGGAACTAACCAAGCTACCACATGCGCAGAACACGTCCGAATGGGCCGAAGACGGCCTGGCGCTACACATTGCAGCCTGCGGCGGCATGGCCCCGCGTCTGCTGCGTTACCCGGATCAGGGGGGGCGGCTGTTTTCACCCAGGGACGTGGCCTTTGTCGACACCCTGTGCGACCTGATGCGCCAGGCCCAGATCAGTCGCGACGATCAGCTCAAAGCGGTGTCAGAAGAGCGCAAGCGCATCGCACGCGACGTGCATGACGACGTCGGCGCGCGCTTGCTGATGCTGATTCACCGCGCGCCGACAGCCGAGTTGGCCGAGTTGGCCCGCGCTGCGATGAATGATTTAC
>JAQSDS010000407.1 GCA_029946045.1 Rhodoferax sp. | reverse complement strand
CGCAAGAAATTCAAAGCCTGCCACCGCGCCACTACCCCGAGTGGGACCACAGCAGCCAGACCTATCGGCCTGACTGGGTCAGCCTGTACGAGCGGCTGCACCCGGCGGGTAACGCGGCGGACATCGATGCGCTTTTGGCCAAACACAGTGCGCTGGCCAAGCGCCTCAAGCGCCTGCTGGATTTGCTCAAACCACAAGACAAGGTGCGTGTGCGTTACCAGGAAGACGGCAGCGAGCTTGACCTGGACGTGGCGCTTCGCTCGCTGATCGATTTACACGCGGGCAGCCAACCCGAACCGCGCATCAACATGAGCCACACCACCCATGGCCGCAGCATTGCCGTGACCCTGCTGCTGGACTTGTCGCAATCGCTCAGCGAAAAGGCCCGCGGCTCCGAGCAAACCGTGCTGCAACTCAGCCAGGAGGCGGTATCGCTGCTGGCTTGGGCTGTTCAACAGTTGGGCGACCCGCTGGCCATTGCCGGCTTTCACTCCAACACGCGGCATGACGTGCGCTACCTGCACCTCAAGGGCTTTGGCGAGCAGTGGGGGGACGATGTCAAGGCGCGCCTGGCCGCCATGCAGGCGGGCTACAGCACGCGCATGGGGGCAGCCATGCGCCACGCGGCGCACACCTTGCGCTCCCAGCCTGCTGACAAAAAACTACTTCTGGTGCTGACCGACGGTCAACCCTCAGACATCGATGTGCACGATAAACGCTTGCTGATTGAAGACGCCCACCAGGCAGTGCGCGAACTCAGCCAGCAAGGCATCTTCAGCTACTGCATCAACCTCGATGCCGCCGCCGATGCCTATGTGAGCGACATTTTCGGGCGCCAGTACACGGTGATCGACAACATTGCCCGACTACCTGAGCAGTTGCCCAAGCTGTTCATGGCCTTGACACGCTGAGCCAACTAAACCAGGCCAGCCCAATCTCACTTGGCGCCGGCCAACGCTTGTTCCGCAGTCACCGGACCCGGGCCACGGCGCTCGAACCAAGAACCCAAATAAAAAATGCCCACCAGACTAGCCGCCATGATGGCCAGCATGACAGGGTCGGCCATGCCGTAGACATCAGCGAAGGTGTCGCCCTCGATCATTTCACCGATGGCCATCATGGCGCGCATGGCGTCGCCGTAAAAGCCGGCAAAGGCGGTGGTGCCAATGAACAGTCCGACCACAAACACCAGCGCGTCCAGACGCCCCGACGACATGCCGACCATCGAGGTTCCAGGGCAATAACCACCAATCGCAAAACCGGCACCAATCAGGGCGCCGCCCACTGCTGACGCCATCACCAGGGCTTGCGGCACAAACAGGCTATCGGCTGCTATCAGGCCGACAACACGCATACCCCAGAGCCCGACCGCAGCCACCACGATGGCGGTAAACATGACCTTGAACACCGACCAGTCGGTCAGCCGGAACTGTCCGGTGAGCTTGGAAGGGCTACCAAAACCGGCGTTTTCCAGCACAAAGCCAAACAGCACGCCACAGACCAAGCCAGACACCATGCCACTTTCATGAAGGGGAAACATGTCAGACTCCTTTGACAAAACGGCTGACCAGCAAACCGGTCGCGAAAAACACACCCAGGAACACAAAAGCAGAGATGCTGAACACCGCAGCCCCTGACAGCCCCAGCCCACTGGTGCAGCCTCCGGCCACACGCGCGCCAAAACCTGCCAGCGTGCCACCGAGCAGCGCCTGCGTCAGGCGTCGACCTGAACCCAGGCTGTGTTCACCGTCCAGCTGCACCCGAAAGCGCCCGGCCATGAAAGCCGCAATGGCCGCGCCGATGATCAGGCCAAGTACTTCCCAGGTGATCCAGGAACCAATCGGGTTGCCTTCTGACACCATGGGCTTGAGGTAGGGGTTGGCCAATGTCGCCTCAGGCGCCACGACCAGGCCAGCACCAGCCACCACATGGGTGATGGCACCACTGGCGCCCAGCCCATGGCCCGAAAGCAGGAAGCTGAGCATCAACACCAGACCCAGTGCAATGCCTGCCGCCAGCGGTGACCAGAACGGTTTAACGGTCCGTTTGCCGTCTGAAAATTGCGCTTTCATCAGAGCTTGCCTTTCAAAAAAACCATGGCCAATTGCCACATGAGCCGGCAGGGAGCGGTGCACCCTCCAGGCACAAAATGATTCTAAAGATTAAGCCGTGACGAATGTATTGATTTATATCAATGACCGCTTATGTCATCAAGCAGCCGTGAATTACCCTGCATAGCCCGGATTTGGCAGCGCGCCAATGATCTTGGGGGTATTGAGCTTGCGCTTGGCCACCTTGCCGCCGCGCGCAGCCAGCCAGGTCTCCACCACCTCCCACACCTGCTTGTTGCCCTGGCTTCTGGCCTCTTCGGCCACCGGTGCCCAGCCCGCCACCTTGTACTTTTTGTCGGCCTCAATCAGTTTGCCATTGATGCGCATGTCGCTGATGCGTTTGCCCATGGTCTCCAGCGGGCTGCAGCTGTAGGCCAGGCCGCCGACACGCACCATGTCACCGCCCTGCTGGTAATAGGGGTCGGGGTTGAACAGGTTGTCACACACGTCTTCGAGCACGGCCTTGATGGTGGTGCCGGTCATCTCGGTCAGCGTGGCGTAGGAATAGGTGGTGGCGGTCATGTCCATCAGCCATTCACGCGTGATGGCCTGACCCGGCAGCAGCGTGGTGCCCCAGCGGAAACCCGGTGAAAACGCCAGGTCGGCACCCTGCACGTCCATGAGCGCATCCACCAGCAACTGGTCGCCGGTGCCGTTGAAGTTGCCTCGGCGGTACAGCGTGCCTTCGGTCACAGCCAGCTTTTCTGCCAGCTTGGTCTCATAGGGCGCACGCACCCGGGTGATGAGCGCGTTCATCTCTGCGTCGGCGGGCAGCATGTTGGCAAACACCGGCAGCAGTTTGTAACGGAAGTCGGCGACTTTTTTGTCCTTGACATCGAAGTCAAGCACGGCCAGGAACTTGCTGTTGGAGCCCGCATTGGTGACGATGGTCTTGCCACCCTTGTTGCTGACGATGCTGGCCACCGGCATGCCGTCGTGCGTGTGGCCGCCCATGATGGCATCTATGCCGCTCACCCGGCTGGCCATTTTCAGGTCCACATCCATGCCGTTGTGGCTCAAGACCACGACGACCTGGGCGCCTTTGCCACGGCATTCGTCGACCATCTTCTGCATGTTGTCGTCCTGGATGCCAAAGGCCCAGTCGGCCACCATGTAGCGCGGGTTGGCAATCGGGGTATAGGGGAAGGCCTGGCCGATGATGGCGCAGGGCACGCCATTGATCTCGCGAATCACATAAGGCTTGAAGACGGGGTCGCCAAAGTCGTTGGTCTTGACGTTTTGCGCCACGAAGTCGACCTTGCCGGCAAAGTCCTTCTCGATGATTTCCTTGACGCGCTCCATGCCGAGGGTAAATTCCCAGTGGCCGGTCATCACATCCACGCCCAGCAACTTGCAGGCATCGACCATGTCCTGGCCGTTGGTCCACAGCGCCGTGCCCGAGCCCTGCCAGGTGTCGCCACCGTCCAGCAGCAGCGCGCCGGGGCGGCTGGCCTTCATGCGCTTGACCAGCGTGGCCAGATGGGCAAAACCACCGACCTTGCCATAGCGTTTGGCGGCCTGCTCATAGTCCAGGTAGGTCAGCGCATGGGCCTCGGCGGTGCCGGGGCGAATCTTGGCGACCTTGAGCAAATGCTCGCCCACCAGATGCGGCAAATTGCCTTTCATGCTGCCAAGGCCGAGGTTGATGCTGGGCTCGCGGAAATGAATCGGTTTGAGCTGCGCGTGGCAGTCGGTCATGTGCAAAAACGACACATTGCCGAATTTTGGAATGTCGTAGAGCCCGTTCGTGGCCGTGGCCAGGTCGGCCTGTGCATAAGCGCCCAGCCCCATGCCTGCCATGGTGCCAGCGCCCAGCACCTGGAAAAATTCACGTTTGGTCAAATTCATTGTGTTGCCACCGAAAGGTAAAAATTAAAAAAGCCCGGGCAGGCCGGGCCTTGCGGAGAATGGTCAGCTTAGTTGTTGACCGGCGACTTGGGGTCGAGCAACAAAGCCATCAGGTCACGCGCCTGGGCTTCGGTGATGATGCCCTTGTGCACCGCGCGTGGCATGACGGAACAGGCGTTGTAAGCCTTGGCGTTCCAGATCTTGCCCCAGGTGTACTCGATGATGGCCTTGGAGGCCGGACTGGTCGGGTCGGCGATCACACCGCGCGTGTGACCATAACCAGTCAGACTGGGACCAATCGTGCCGAAAGAAATTTCTTTCGGATCCAGTTGATGGCAGTTGTAGCAATTGCCACCGTTGGCGGTGTCGGCTTCATCTGTCCAGGTCAGGCCACGGCCGCTTTGGGCCAGTTTTTCACCCGCTTTCCAGTCGCCTAGGTACTTGCCGTCAGCCGGCCATTGGATGGTCTTGAGCTGGGCGTCCTGCAGCTTGGCAGCCAGATCAGGATCGATCGGCTTGCCGGCAACGTCGGCCGCCGTGCAGGCTTCGTTGATGTCCTCAGCTGTCAGTACCGATACCTTGACAATGCCTTGATCGCGGAACGACGCCTTGACGACAGCAGCGGCCATTTGGTCGAGGTCAACGGTGCTCGGGCTGTTAGCGCAACCCGCAACCAGCAATGCCGCCAGCGCCGAGAGCGCAAATGCATATTGTTTTTTCATGGTGATGTTCCTTTGCATTAGCGTTTGATGGCAGGGGCGATGGATTTGGAGCCCTGGCTATTCACACCCAAGTACACCCCCAAAGCGACCGTGGCTTCGCTGCCAAAGCCTGGATAGGGAAAGCGCTGCTGGCGGTAGCAATCGTTGAGCCGCAGTTGCATGCCCCACATCTGGCCGTTCGACACCCGGTAGGCGGGCCAGGCGGCAAAGCCGACGCCATCTCCGGGATTCTTGGTCAGATTCGGCAGGTCCTGCAGACGAATACGCCAGTTGTCGGCACCATGGCACGAGGCGCATGAAAAGTCATGTGGGCCACCGCGCTGGAAAAACAGGCGCTTGCCAACCTCGTACGCGGCCTGCTCTTTGGCATGGGCTTGCGGCAGGTTGAACTTCATGTCGCGTGACTCGGCGGCAATCCAGGTAGCCAGCGCGGTCACGTTGTTTTGCTCGCCCCTGCCAAAAGGTGTCTTGGCGATCTCTGCCGCATTGAAGCCTTGCAAGTTTTCCATGCAGGTGACCAGGCGCGACTCCAGGTCTTGTACCCGGTTGGTGTCTGCAAAATAGCGCGGCAGCGTCACAAAAACGGCCTTGACCACACCAGGACCCTGACCCAAATCGCATTGCTCCAGCGAGGCGTTTTTGGGGCCGCGCTTTTGCTTCCACAGGTCTTCACCCTTGGCCTCGAACAACTCGGCCGGGTTGCCGTCGGCCAGCATGGCACGGTATTCCTCGATGGCCTGTACCGCAGCCGATTTTTGGGCATGAGCCGCCGTGGCGGCCAATCCAACCAGTGCCAACGTGGACACAATTTTTTTCATTTTCTGGTCTCCTCAGTTTGTATGGACGTGCCCGCCGCTGCAGGTGTAAAACAACTCACCCGGATCGGGACAGCGGGAATCAGGACACCGTGGCTTCGTCCGTGCGGCTGTCGCCCTTGTTGTCTTTCCAGGTGATCGCCACCTTGTCGCCGGCCTTGGCGCCCTTGATGTTGAATTGAAGGAACGGGTTTTTGGACACGGCTGGGCCCCAGTCGGCAGTCATCACGACTTTGCCGTTGTGGCTGGCGGTGATTTCATTGATGTGCCATGCGGGCACCAGTTTGCCTGCGGAATCCTTGCGTTGACCGGACTCCATTTCGTGGCTCATCAAAACACGTACGGTGGCTTTGTCGCCAGCTGCTTGGGCGCGAATGCGCATTGGATCTGCCATTTTGAAACTCCTGAAATCAATAAATTAAAAGTTGGGGCCAATCATTTGGCGATGTGTTGCGTGTGTGACTGCGCTGGCTTTAGCCGCCGCAACCACCCAGGGTCACTTTCACTTCTTTTTTGGCGAAGAGGGCTTTGCCGTCGTTCATGATGGCCACGGCATACACGTCTGAGGACTGGCCCATCTTGGAGCGGGTGGCAAAGTTGGCATCGACGCTGTCGGTGACGTTGAACAGGGCGATCAAGGCCGCTGGATTCTTTTCCACCAGCAGCAGGATCTGCTTGACACCAGGCAGGGTGGTGCTCGCCGTCAGTGGCACCACGGCACCGTTTTCAGCGATGTCCGGGCCGCCAATCGTGACATCCTTGCTTTCAACCGGAGCACCTGCACCGAGCGCCTTGAGCACGTCGGCCACAGATTTGGCTTCAAAGGCCGTCTTGTTGTAGGCCAGTGCGTATTGGGGAAACAGACCGGTGGTGGCCAGCAGGCCGGCCACGATGGCGCTGTGTTTGAGTGTCTCGCGACGAGTTTGCATTGAAATCTCCTTCTATAAGTTCATACTGAAAAATGACACCGACCGGACTGAATTGGGCGCTACTTGCCAGCCCCTGCTGCCAGCCACACCGCAATGGTCTTGGCATCAGCAGTGCTCAAGGCCTGGGCGGGCATGGGGATCGGACCCCAGACTCCGGCACCGCCAGACTTGATTTTGGCAGCCAGGTAATCAACCTGACCCGCATATTTCTTGGCCACATCCGAATACGCAGGGCCCACAATTTTGTTGCTCATACCGTGGCATATCAGGCAGCCATTTTTTTGCAACAAGGCCAGCGCCTTTTTTGCATCCGGTTTGCCGGCATCAGCCCCAGGGGCAGGTGCCTCGGCTTGCGGCTTGGGAGCCGCAGGCAGGGCTGGCTTGTCGCCCGCCTTGGCTTCCGGTTGCGTGGTGTCGGCACCGTGCTGCGCACCCACCAGGCGGTTTTGCTCGGCCAAGTTGCCATGGGCGTTGCGCGCAAAATCAGGCAGGAAAGAGGCGAGCTTGGGCTCGGGGGTGCAATCTTTCATGCAAGCCACATTGCTGGTATCGGGCTTTCTGGCGCCGCCAAATTCCTTGCCCGGCCACAACGCATGGTCGGTCGTCATGCCGTTGCGGTTGGGCATGCGCTTTTGCACCTCACGGATGGTTTTCTCGTTGAGCGTGAAATCATCAGGCACGATGGTCGCAATGTTGAGCATGAACGCCAGCACCGCATACACCTCGTCCGTCTTCAGGGTCTTGGGCGCGTTCCACGGCATGGCACGGTTGATGAAGTCCCAGACCGTGGAGATCGAGGCCACTTTCATGAACGTGGTGCGACCCGGGTAGCCCGGGGTGGTCAGGTTGGCGACATGGCCCGTTTCCATGTCTTTGGGCTGAACACCGCCAATGATGGGACTGAAGACCTCGCCGGATTCACCGAAGAACCCATGGCAGCTGGCGCACTTGCCCTCCCAGACATCCTGGCCTTGTGCCACCGTGCCTGAACCGACGGGCAAGCCCTTGAAGTCGGGACGCACGTCGATGTCCCAGGCAGCCACTTCCTTGGGCGTGGCATCGCGCCCCAAACCGGTAATTTTGGCGCCCGATTGGGCCAGCGCGACGCCACCAAGCGCCAGCAACGCCAGGCTGATGACTGCTTTACGAAACCTGTACATTTTTAACCTCGCCGTTTTCCTGCACCAGCCACGACTGAATCGCATTGTTGTGATAGATCGAGCGCGTGCTGCGCACGGCCCGCAATTGTTGGTAAGTGGGCTGCACAAAACCGGTCTCATCCGTGGCCCGGCTTTGGATGATGGCAGGCTTGCCGTCCCAGACCCAGTCGACATTGAAACGCGTGAGCGCCTTGGACATCACCGGGCCCTGCAGGCGCGTGCTGCGCCAGTTGCGGCCACCATCGACCGAGACGTCGACCTTTTTGATCTTGCCTTTGCCGCTCCAGGCCAGGCCAGTGATGTTGTAAAAACCTTTGTCAAGCAGAACCTGGCCACCCGACGGCGTGGTAACCACACTCTTGCATTCCTGAATTCCCGAATACTGGCGGTGCTGGCCACTGGGCAACAAATCCATGTAATGAATGGCCTCGTCTTTGGCAGCGTAAGGCATGTCACCCACCTCGATGCGGCGCAGGTACTTGACCCAGCTCACACCCTGAATGCCCGGCACGATCAGTCGCAATGGGTAGCCTTGTTCAGGGCGCAACATTTCGCCGTTCTGGCCATAGGCCACAAACACCTCGCCGGATGTGATCAGGCTCATGGGAATGGTGCGCGTCATGGACGAGCCGTCAGCGCCTTCGGCCAGCACGAACTTACCGTTCTTCAAATCAGCACCGGCGAGCTCCAGCAGCGTGATCAGCGGCACGCCGGTGAATTCACTGCACGACACCATACCGTGGGTGTACTGCACCGTGGGCACCGCCACGTTGCCCCACTCCACCGCGGTGTTGGCGCCGCATTCAATGAAGTGAAAACGCGACACCGCAGGCAAACGCATGATTTCATCGAGCGTGAACACCTTGGCCGACTTCACCATGCCATTGATCATGAGGCGGTGTTTGGACGGGTCGATGTCCCACCAACCCTGGTGGTGGCGCTCAAAGTGCAAACCACTGGGCGTGACGATGCCAAACAACGATTGCAGTGGCGCAAACGACACCGACGCCTGCGTGGTCTGGGTCAGGCCCGGGCTTTGTCGGCGTTGCACACCTGATTCATATTGCGAGGGTTTGCCATAACCGTCGTTTTGCGCCACGCCCTGTCCCAGGCCCACACTGTGTGCCGGCAACGTCAAGATGTTCGGGTCACCCCCTTCGGTGGGCACAGGATTGCCTTGCGCCAGCGCTGCAGGCACGGCTGCGCCGGCCGCTGCGGCAGCGAAGGCATGGCGAATAAAGTCGCGCCGACCTTTTTTGGCTTCTGAGAAAACGGTCTTGATACCGTCTTTGTTCAGAAAATTCTCGGGGGCCTTGATCAGCCTGCCCGAGCTCAAACTTTGTTCCATTCAAAAAACTCCTGTTACGCGTTCCAACCACCGGCATCAGTCAGCCCCAATACTGCCGACACCTCAAACCGGAACTTCAAACACCCCGGCGTCCTGCACAAACTGCGAGCACACCAGCGGGCACACCATAGCCACCCCAGCGTCGCTCACACGGTAAAAAATATGATGTCCACTGCGCCGTCTGACCAACAAGCCGGCCTGGTACAAGACCTGCAAATGGCGCGACATATTGGGCTGGGAGGCTTCTATTTGCGCCAGTAAATGCGTCACATTTTGCTCACCCTGACACAAAACATGAATAATTTGCAAGCGCACCGGCGTCGACAAAACCCCAAAAAGTTCAGCCGCCTGCGCCAGCGTCAGGGCTGACACATGCAGGAGTTTGTCAACACTCATTGCTTACATTCATATATTCGTATTTACTAATGTAGTGGCTGGCCAAAAATAAACCATTGGGGTTTTTACTTACTTGAAACGGTAAAAGTCGCGATTGAGGACTGCGGCAACCGAAGTCACTTCTTCTGGGAAAAAGCCCAGATTCAGGGTGGTATTGCAGGCTTCTACCTGCCCGCGCAGCAAGCCCAGGGAGTTAACCCGCCCATTTGGCCGGTAAATGGCTTTGCCGTCGCCGCCCACATTACGAATGTGGCAGGCATCACACTGGTTGTCGGCGATCAGCTGTTCGCCAAGCTTCAAATCAGCCCCTTGGTAGAGCGACGGAACAGCTTGCGCCAACACGCCAGTGGCGAACCAAGCCGACAAGGCAAACATGAGGTGCTTTATGAACATCGGATTCCTGTTGATCAAGAGACGCTGTGCAGACGATGCCAGCTGCCACACCAGGGAATCAAACTGATCAACGCCGCCTGCGATGAATCAATGTTCTTTTAAATAAGCATTCATGCATATCAGGATTTACCCTGAGGGCATCAGGCGCCAGGCGCGGACAGGGCTGCTGGCTGGCTCACGCGGTAGATGCGACCCTGTTTGTCCAGCTGCTCGATCACGCCCTCGCGCACCAGTCGGCTGATTTCCCGGCTGACGGTTTCCAGCTTGAGGTCGAGCATGGCACCCATGTCTTCACGTGAAAAAAGAAACGACATGTCATGGTTGCTGGGGCTGCGCATTTTGAGCACCAAGTTGGCCACCCGCTGACGGGCTGTGCCAAAGTTCATGTCCGCCAGCCAGTCGTCGGCATCCTTCAGGGCGCGCTGCCATTTGTGCATCAACTGGGTGTGCAGCCTGGGGCTGTTGCCCGCCAGTTTATGAATCACGTTGAGCGGAATCCGGCACACAGCCACCGGTGTCAGGGCGATCGCATCACAGTCATAGCGGCCATCTGCCAAGGCCTCCAGTCCAACGACATCGCCTGCCCGCAAGACCCGCACGATGCGCGGGCGGCCATCCAGCGTGCTGCGCACCAACTTCACCATGCCGCTGCGCAGCGTATAGATGCCCTGCGCCGGACTCGCTTCGGCATACAAAGCATCGCCTTGCGCGTATTCAAGGTCATCGATGGGCGCATGGATCCGCGCAAAATCATGCTCGTTGAGATCGGCAAACAGCACCATGTCGCGAATGCCGCACTGGCGGCAATTGGAGGTGCCGCGCCAGGCCGATTCGGTTTTGATCGGAATCATCTTGCTGCCTTTCAACCTGCCACGGCGGCGCGGGCGGTGCGCAGCCGATCGTCGAGATAGGCGCCATAAAAATCCGGAATGTAGCCACCCACCATGCGCTCAGCCACTTCAACGCCACCACGACCAAAGAACAACAGGGTGGGCGCCACCTTGACGTTCCAGCGCCGGATCAACTCGTCCTGGGTCTGGCTGGTGCCGCTGAAGTCCTGCACCAACTGGCGGTTGCGCATGTCCACTTGCACAACAGACAAACCCGACTGCCCTTGCATGGGTGCCAGGTAGTTGTCCCGGGCGATGAGGCAAAACGGACAGCCCACCAGGCTCACCATGACCACCAGTGGACTGCCCTTTTTGAGCGCGGAGGCCAAGGCGTCGGGCAGCGAAGCAGGCATGGGCAGGGTCGCGGCCTGCGCCGGGCCGACCCCCAGCAGGCTGGCGCCAACGCCGGCCAGCAGGCATTGGCGCCGCGTCAATGGGAACGAGAGAGGTGTCATCATTTGGCCTCGTGTTCGAGCTGCAGATAGGTGTTGTACGCGTTCATGCGGTTGGCCGACCTGAACAGGGGCAGGTGCCCAAACCTGGACCAATCGGTCTTTTCATAAGCTTCATCAAACGGTTCCATGGCCTCTGCGGCCCGGCCCATGGCGGTGCGCAAATACACCAGATAGTCGCGCGTTTGCTGCATGTCGTGGCGGGCATCGTTGGACACCGGGCCATGGCCGGGCACGATCACCCGGGTGTCAAAAGACAACAACTGGTCAAGCGCCGTGATCCAGTGACGGCTGTCAGCCTGGCCGACAAAGGGAATCCGGTTGCGGAACACCAGATCACCAGCAAACAGTACTTTCTCGGCGGGCAGATAAAAGACCAGGTCCTCGGGGGTGTGGGCCGGGCCAACCATGCGGACCTGAAACACCATGCCGCCTATCAGCAGGTCTTGGTCCGTATCGATCCAGGCATCGGGCAGCACCAGACGGGTGTGCTCGTCAATCCAGGGGAAGAGTTGCTCGCGCGAGGCTTCCAGTCGCAGTTGCGCCGTGTCGCTGTTAAGGTAAGTCAGGGCTGCCCGGTGCGCAAAAATTTTGGCGCCCATGTCCTTGAACACCTGCAAGCCATAAATGTGGTCGGCATGGTAATGCGTGACCAGCACATGCGTGATAGGCAGTGGCGTGATTTTTTTGATCTCTGCCACCAGCCGTTTGGCCAGGGCGGGTGAACCCAGGGCATCAACCAGCACCACGCCGGTGGGCGTGACCACCACGCCCGCGTTGGAGATGAAATTCTGATTCGCTGACGAGCCCATTTCAGACACGCCTTGCACATACCAGGCCGAGGGCGAAACCTGCTGCAATGCCATCGGTGGCCCCTCGGTGGCCTGCACCGCACCCGCGCCGGCCAGCAGCAGCAGCAGCCCGGCCAGCCAAAGGCCCAAACGCCAGCCCATCACGAGTTTTTTCAAGGTAGCCTCCAAAACAAGACGAATCAAAGCATTCTTATGCCTGTAATATAAGCGAAATATAAATTACGTGGGGACGTGATGAACTTTGCAAGTCTGCTTGAACGTTATGGCGAGATCATGGTGCTGGCCCTGGGCGGTCTGGTCATTGGCACACTTTTTGGCTTTTTTGCCCAGCGTTCCAGGTTCTGCCTGCGCGCCGCCACGCTGGAATTCTGGCACCACAGCTATGGCAAACAAATTGCTGTCTGGCTGCTGGCCTTTTCCAGCGCGGTGGTCGGCGTGCAGTGGCTGATCCTGAGCGGTCACATGGACGCGACCGTCACGCGTCAGATTTCAGCCACAGGCAGCATTTCCGGGGCGCTGGTCGGTGGCTTGCTGTTTGGTGCCGGCATGGTCCTGACGCGGGGCTGCGCCAGCCGCCTGCTGGTGCTGTCGGCCAACGGCAATTTACGCGCCCTGCTCTCCGGCCTGATTTTTGCTGTCACGGCACAAGCGGCTTTGGGCGGCGCGCTGGCACCTTGGCGCGAAACCATCAGCAGCTGGTGGACAGTGGATGGCGGTGCCGCACGCGACCTGCTGGCCCTGACCCATGCCGGGCCCTGGGGCGGGTTGGCCTTTGGCCTGCTGTGGCTGGTCGCCGCGCTCTATTTTGCGGTGCGCAGCGGCTGCGACGCCTGGAAATGGGTCGGGGGCATGGGTACCGGCCTGGCCGTTGCCGCAGGTTGGGGTTTCAACTACTGGGTGTCGAAAAATTCATTTGAGGTGGTGCCCGTGCAAGGTTTGACCTTCAGTGGCCCGTCAGCCGAGTGGCTGATGCGCGTGGTGAGCTCACCCGCACCCGAGATCGGCTTTAATTTTGGTCTGGTCCCCGGTGTCTTCCTGGGCTCTTTCATTGGCGCCTGGGTGGGCAAGGACTTTGTGCTCGAAGGCTTCAAGGACGGCTACGGCATGCGGCGCTACATCATCGGCGCGATGTTGATGGGCTTTGGCGCCATGCTGGCTGGGGGCTGTGCCGTGGGCGCTGGCATCACCGGCGGTGCCATTTTTGCACTCACTGCTTGGCTGGCGCTGGCAGGCATGTGGGTCGGCGCAGGCCTCGCCGACCGTTTGATCGATGCCTCCGCCAAGGCGCTAGCCAAGCATGCGCACACCGATGCCCACACCCATGGGCATGGGCATGCAGGGGTGGCGCCGTGACCTGCGGCAACACCGCTGTGTGTAGATTTTTATTGCTGTTTGCGGCTATTGACCGCTGATATAAACCGCCACGGCAGCCATCTCCAGGGGCGTCATCTTGCTCACAATCGCGTGCATGACCGCATTGTCATTGGTGCGCTCGCGCTGATTGAACAGCGTGAGCTGGGTTTCGATGTAAGACGCATACTGACCCGCCAGGCGCGGCAGGTTGGCCGTTCCCAAACCGGCCTTGCCATGGCAACTGGTGCAGGCGGGCACACCACTGAAATGGTTGCCGCTGTTGAAGATGTAGCGCCCAACCGCCGCCAGGTCGGTGTCCTTGACGGCCTCGGGCTCAACGGGCTTGCCCTCGAAATAGTGACCCAGCGCCAGCATCTCATCGGCAGTCAAGCGGCTCGACATGTCGGCCATGGCCGTGCTTTTACGCTTGCCCGACTTGAAATTCTCAAGCTGTCTGGCAATGTATGCAGCATGCTGGCCGGCGAGCTTGGGGAAAATCTCGCTGGACGACTCACCATGTTCACCGTGGCACAAAAAACATGAACCCGAAACAATTTTTTTGGCCCGCGCCTGGTCAGCCTGGGCCCATGCGGAGCCCAGCGCCAACACCAGCGCAGACGCGATCAAGGCTTTGTCAAATCGCATTTTTTAAACCAAGGTGTCTGCCCAGATATTTTGCGCCCATGACCAGGCAATACGTCCTTCGAGCTCATTGGCGGCTTTCGACACGCCACCTGAACCCGCCACCGTGACCATGGTTTTCTTTTCCGGGTCATAGGTGTGCACGCTGGCCACATGCACCACGTCTTCGGCGCTGACAAAGCTGTAGCAGGTGTTGTTGTAGATCGGCGAAGGGTTGGGCATGTTGCCGGTCAACAAAGCCACCACGGCCGCAGCGCAGGTTTTGCCATGCTGGTTGGCCATGTGGCCCGACTTGGGCATGCCAGGCGCGATCTGGATCGAGTCACCCAGCACATGGATATTTTTGGCCGCTTTGGACTCGAAGGTCAGAAAGTCGACTTCGCACCAGCGCTTGTTGGCGGTCGCCAGACCGGTCTGCACCGCGATGGCACCGGCGCGCATGGGCGGAATCACGTTGAGCACGTTGGCCTTGACATCATCATTGAACTCAAACTTGAGCGTGTTGGTGCTGGCATCCACATCCGACAAGGCGTGCTTGCCACGGTACTCGACCATGCCCTGGTAACGCTCGGCCCAGGCCTTTTTAAACAAAGGCCCTTTGGACGTGACGTCGTCATTGGCATCCAGAATCAGCACCTTGGATTTAGGCTTGGCCTTTTGGAAGTAGCTGGCCACCTGGCAGGCACGCTCGTAGGGGCCGGGCGGGCAACGGTAAGGCGCCAGCGGAATCGCCAGCGCGTACACACCACCATCGGGCATGGCTTCGAGCTGTTTGCGCAGGGCCACCGTTTGCGCACCGGCTTTCCAGGCATGCAACACCGTATCTTGTGCACCAGGCTTGGCCATGCCCGGCAAGGCATCGAACATGAAGTCAATACCTGGCGACAGGATCAGGCGGTCGTAGGCCAGCTCACTGCCGCTGGCCAGTTTGACGATGCGTTTGTCAGCATCAATGGCTGTCACCATGTCGCGCACCACCTTCACACCATGGTTTTTAGTGAGACCGTCGTACGGTGTGGTGATGTCGGTCATGGTTTTGACACCGCCCAGCACCAGATTGGACATCGGGCAGGAAATGAAAGACGCATTGGGCTCAACCAGCGTCACGGCAATGCCGTAATCAGACCACATGCGCACATACTTGGCGGCCGTGGCACCGCCAAAACCACCGCCCACCACCACCACCTTGGGGCCATTGCCGCCACCCGTGGTGGCACAACCAGAAAGCATGCCCAACGATCCCAAAGCGCCCAAGGCCGAGCCGGCACCCAATGTTCTGACAAATTGACGACGTAACATGTTGTTCCCCTTATTTCTTCAAAGCGGCAAAGTAAGTGGCGAGCTGCTCAATCTGCGTGTCGGAGTAGCCTTTAGAGAGTTGATGCATCAGCGTGGCGGGTTTTTTGTCTGATTTAAAGTCCTGCATTTTTTTCAGCAGGTCTTCTTTTTTCTGACCGGCCAGGCTGTCCATGCCCGGCAGCGCCACACCGCTGGTGCCATGGCAAGCCGAGCAGGAAGCGGCCATGCTGCGCACCTGCAGTGCGTCGGCACTGGCCCATGAAGCCAGGCTGGCCAGCACCAGGCCGGCAAACATACGGTTGATTTTTTTCATATGATTTCCTGAAGTTGTCCAATCGTGAAAGAACTTATCCGTTCACAGGATAAACAAAATGAGATTTATTCATCAGTCGCTTCGGATATATAAATGGTAAGGTGTATGCCACGTGATGGACCACCGTACAAACCCGCAACGGCTGCAAATAATTAACAGGAGACAAGCCATGGTGAAACTTTTGGTTTCTATTTTTCTGACCCTGAGCACCGCGCTCGCCATGGCCCAGGAGTCCAGGGTGGTCTACCACATCACCACCGGCCTGGACACCATTGCCGCGGCCATGAGCAACATCCAGAACCACCTCAGTGCCGACCCTCAGGTCAAAATTGTGGTGGTCGCCAACGGCCCCGGCATCGATTTCCTGATAAGCGACGCCAAGGACAGCAAAGGCCGGGAGTTTTCGGGCGCAGTCGCCGACCTGGCGGGC
>JAQSDS010000406.1 GCA_029946045.1 Rhodoferax sp. | reverse complement strand
ACAGGCTGCCAAAGCCGAATACCTCGATTTCAACCGGGGTCTTGTCGATCACCTGGGCGACCTGGGTCATGGACAACACGCGTGGCAGCACGGCGCGCGCAATGCCAAAGTGCTGGTAATAAAAATCCAGCGCCTCGTAATTGGTGGCCGAGCCCTGCACCGACAAATGCAGGCGCAGTTGCGGCTGGTGTTTGACGGCGTAGGCCATCATGCCGGGGTCGGCCAGAATCACGGCATCGACCCCGCTGTGGGCGGCGCGGTCCACGGCGCGTTGCCAGAGTTCGGCCTTGGCCGCTTGCGGGTAGGTGTTGAGCGCCACAAACACCTTGCGGCCGCGGTCATGGGCGTAGCGAATGCCGGTCTCAATGGCGGCTTCGTCAAAGTTCAGGCCAGCAAAATTGCGCGCGTTGGTGGCATCACGAAAGCCCAGGTAGACGCAATCCGCGCCGTTGTCCACTGCGGCCTTGAGCGCGGGCAGGCTGCCGGCGGGGCAGACCAGTTCCAGCGGCGCTGGCGCGACCGGTCGTGTTGGGGAGGAGGAATCAGCAACAGTGTTCATGGAGATTTGAAAAACGCCGTCCGGGCGCTGGCAAAGTCAAGCGGCAGAGCGTAACCACGCTTGGGATGCAAGTAAATGATGCATGTCAATCTATTTATAAAAATAAAAAACTGGCGACAATCAGCGCGTTCTTATATTTCGGCCCTTTTTCCATGAATCGACACCTCTGGCTACTGGCTATTTGCCAAGGTCTATTCCTGACCAACAACGTCACCTTTATCGCCATCAATGGGCTGGTCGGTTTCAGCCTGGCACCGCTGGGCTGGATGGCCACGCTGCCGGTCATGGGGTATGTGGTGGGTGGCGCGTTTTCGACCGGTCTGGTGGCCAAAAGCCAGCACCGCTTTGGCCGCAAGGCGGCGTTCCAAATGGGCTTGGTGGTGGCGGCCTTGAGCGCCCTGCTGTGCGCCTATGCCGCCTGGAGCCAAAACTTCTGGCTGCTGTGCGCGGCCACGGTGATCGCCGGGTATTACAACGCCAATGCCAATCTGTACCGGTTTGCCGCAGCTGAATTGGCCAGCGCGGGTTACAAGGAAAAAGCGGTGTCGATGGTGATGGCCGGGGGCCTGATTGGCGCGGTGGCTGGGCCCAACCTGGCGGCACAAACGCGCACCCTGACCGATGTGCCTTTCATGGGCGCCTACCTGGCGCTGGCCGGCGTGGCCTTGTTGTCCATGGCGGTGCTGGCCTTCATCACCTTCCCGGCGGCACCAGTCAAAAAAGGCACGGAAGAGGGTCGCCCGCTGCGCGACATCATGCGCCAGCCTGTGTTCATGGTGGCCGCCGCTTGCGGCGCTTTGGGCTTTGGCGTGATGAACCTGTTGATGGCGGCCACACCACTGGCCATGCAGCAGTGCAGCCTGCCGTTTTCCGATGTGGCACTGGTGCTGGAATGGCATGTGATCGGCATGTTTGCGCCGGGCTTTTTTACCGGCCACCTGATCAAGCGTTTTGGCGTGCTGCCGATCATGGGCGTGGGTGTGCTGCTCAATGCGTTGTGCATCGTGGTGGCCTTGTCGGGCGTGGACCTGCACCAGTTTCTGATTGCCTTGTTCTTGCTGGGCGTGGGCTGGAACTTTTTGTTTACCGGCAGCACCACCTTGTCGCTGCAAACCTACACGCCGGCCGAGAAAGACCGGGCTCAGGGCGCGCTCAACTTCTTTGTTTTTGCCACCACCGCAGTAAGCTCTTTTGCCTCGGGGGTGCTGGTCACCACCCAGGGCTGGCAACTGCTCAACGCGGGTTCGCTGATTCCAGTGGCTCTGACCGGCGCGGCCATTGTCTGGCTCAAAACACGGCCGCACGCGGCCCAGCCTCGCGCGTTATGATTTGTGAATGACAGGGCTCATTCAGAGGCCCTGCTTATTAATTAACTGGAGACACATCCCATGCAAAGAAGACACCTGATTGCCGGCGGCCTGGTTGCTGCCACCTTGCCCCAGTGGGCGCTGGCGCAAGCGCTGGAGAAAACCAAGCTCACGCTGGCCGTAGGCGGCAAGAACCTGTTGTATTACCTGCCCCTGACCATTGCCGAGCAGCTGGGCTACTTCAAGGCCGAAGGGCTGGATGTCACCATTGTTGACTTTGCCGGGGGCTCCAAAGCGCTGCAAGCGGTGGTGGGCGGCAGTGCCGACGTGGTGTCGGGTGCCTTCGAGCACACCATCAACATGCAGTTCAAGGGCCAGCCCATGCGCGCCTTTGTGCTGCAGGGCGCGGCACCGCAAATTGTGCTTGGCGTCAACCCCAAGACCATGCCCAATTTCAAAACGATAGCCGACCTCAAGGGCAAAAAGGTGGGGGTGTCGGCACCCGGTAGTTCGACCAACGTGATGGTCAATTTTGCGTTGGCCAAGGTGGGCCTGAAACCGGGCGACGTCAGCATCATCGGTGTCGGCACCGGCAACGGCGCGGTGGCCGCCATGCGCTCGGGCCAGATCGACGCCATGAGCAACCTCGACCCCGTCATCACGCTGCTGCAGCGTTCGGGCGACCTCAAAATTGTGTCGGACACCCGCAATGTGGCCGAGTCCGAGAAAGTGTTTGGCGGCCCGATGCCCGCCGGTTGCCTGTACGCGCCGCAAGCCTTCATCGACAAGAACCCGGCCACCACCCAGGCGCTGACCAATGCCATGGTGCGCGCACTCAAGTGGATTCAAAACGCCGGTCCGGCCGACATCATCAAGACCGTGCCCGAGGGCTTTTTGCTGGGCGACCGGGCGGTCTACATTGACGCCTATCTGGCGGCCAAGGGCGCGCTGTCGCCCAACGGCATGATTCCCGACAAAGGCGCGCAAACTGCCTTTAATGCACTGGCCAGCGTGGACGACAAACTGGCCGCTGCCAAACTGGACTTGAAGGCGGTCTATACCAACGACTTCGTCAAAAAGGCCAACGCCAAGTACCCCAAGGGCTGACATGACGGCTGCCTTGGTGTTGCAGGACGTCGCCTGCACCTTTGTCAGCAAGGACCAGCCCGGCCAGCGCTACACCGCCGTGCAGGACGTGAACCTGACGGTGGCTGCGGGCGAATTTGTCAGTGTGGTCGGGCCCACCGGCTGCGGTAAAAGCACGCTGCTGAACGTAGGCGCCGGCTTGCTGGTGCCCAGCACCGGCTCGGTGACGGTGTTTGGCCAGCCTTTGATCGGCATCAACAAGCGCGCCGGTTACATGTTTCAGGCCGACAGCCTGATGCCGTGGCGTACCGCACTGGCCAACGTGTCGGCCGGTTTGCAGTTCCATGGTGTCGCCGAGCGCGAAGCCGCCGCCCAGGCCAATGACTGGCTGCGCCGCGTGGGGTTGGGGGGCTTTGGCGACCGCTACCCGCATCAGATGAGCGGCGGCATGCGCAAACGCGTCAGCTTGGCGCAAACCCTGGTGCTCGACCCCGACATCATTCTGATGGACGAGCCGTTTTCGGCGCTTGACATCCAGACCCGCCAGCTCATGGAAAACGAGTTGCTCGACATCTGGCAGACCAAGCGCAAGGCGGTGCTGTTCATCACCCATGACCTCGATGAGGCCATTGCCATGAGCGACCGCGTGGTGGTGATGAGTGCCGGCCCCGGCAGCCGCCCGATTGGCGATTTCCCCATTGACATCGAGCGCCCACGCGATGTCGCCGAAATCAAGACCTCGCCACGCTTTTTGCAACTGCACAAGGCCATCTGGGAGGTGCTGCGCGAAGAGGTGCTCAAGGGTTACCAGCAACAGTTGAAAGCGGCATGAAACTGTGCTTTTCATACGTTCTTGCTTTGACCCGCTGGGTGACCGGTAGGGGCAATCCCCTCATACTGGGGTACCAGAAATCGGGGATCACCCCTACCGGTCACCCAGCTGGAGGCTGTCTCGAAGATCAAATTTTCTTTCACGTTAGGTCAAAGCCAGCCGCTGCGCGGGTTCAAACACGCGGCGCATCGCACGGCTAACAAAGATCAACCATGTGGAAACTGATTAAACCTAAAAACAGCAATTTGTGGCTCTGGCAAGTCGGCTTGCTGCTGGCCTTGTTCGCCTTTTGGCATGTGATGACGGTGCCGGGCCTGATCCCGCCGATGATGTTTGACAACGACAGCCAGGCGGCTTTTTTCTTTGGCGAACCGTTCAAGGTGGCGCAGCGCATCTGGGCCTGGTTTGTGACGGATGCCGACATCTACCAACACCTGGGCGTGACCCTGGCCGAAACCATGATGGCCTTTGCCGTGGGCGCAGGTCTGGGCCTGGGCGGCGGCCTGTGGCTGGCGCTGGCGCCCATGGCCTCGGCCATTCTGGAGCCCTACATCAAGGCCATGAACGCCATGCCGCGCATTATTCTGGCGCCCATTTTCTCGGTCTGGTTCGGGCTGGGCATGGGCTCCAAGGTGGCGCTGGGCGTGACGCTGGTGTTTTTCATCGTGTTTTTCAACGTCTACCAAGGCGTGAAAGAGGTCAGCCCGGTGGTGCTGGCCAATGCCCGCATGCTGGGCGCGGATGCGCGCCAATTGTTACGCCACGTTTACCTGCCAAGCGCCACGAGCTGGGTCTTCAGCTCCTTGCACACCAGTGTTGGCCTGGCGTTCGTCGGTGCCGTGGTGGGCGAGTACCTGGGTTCCAGCCAGGGCGTGGGCTACCTGATTTTGCAGGCCGAGGGCAGTTTTGACATCAACACCGTGATGGCCGGCATTGTGGTGCTGACCGCGTTTGCGCTGGTGTTGGATAGCCTGGTGGGCAAGGCCGAGAAATACCTGATGAAGTGGCAACCCAAATCGGGCGAGACCGAAAAACTGTAGCGTGAAATTGCCTCGTGGGAGCGGCGCCCTCGCCGCGAATGCCTCCACACAGCCTTCGGCCCGAGGGCGGGCCTCCTACAAAGGCAGGGCCTCTCACTATGTCGTCTGCAACATCCGTTCGCTCTTCCAGTACACGTCATCACCCACGCTGCCGTCGGTGCGGTAGCGGTTGAGCACGCGTGCCAGCACAAACATCAAATCAGACAAGCGGTTGAGGTAATGCCGGGGCGTGTCTTTCAACGCTTCCTGGCCTTCCAGTGCCACCACGGCGCGCTCGGCCCGCCGCGCCACGGTGCGACAGACATGGGCCAAGGCCGCCGCGCGGGTGCCGGCCGGCAGGATGAATTCCTGCAGCCGCGGCAGCGCTTCGTTGTGCTGCGCCAACGCGTTGTCCAGCGTCAGCACCGCCTCGGCCTTGAGCAGCTCAAAGCCCGGAATCGACAGTTCGCCGCCCAGGTTGAACAACTGGTGCTGGACTTCGATCAGCAGGCTGCGCACCTCGTCGGGCATGGCCTCGCACAGCAGCACGCCGATGTTGGAGTTGAGTTCGTCAACGTCGCCCATGGCGTGCACGCGCAGGCTGTTTTTGGAAACGCGGGTGTTGTCACCCAGGCCGGTGGTGCCGTTGTCCCCGGTGCGGGTGGCGATTTGTGTCAGTCGGTTGCCCATGGATGGATTCTCGAAAAAATGGAAAGCAGCTTCATTTGGCGCTGCTGCAGATGGCGCATTTAAGCATAATGGCCCATTATCCCGGAGAGCCATCTTGAACGCACCTGACCCTTCCTTACACCCTGAAATTGACAGCCGCCCCGTGCCCGCTGTCATGCTGCAAGCCCTGTCTGAGCGTTTTGGCAGTCAGTACTCAGCGGCCCTGGTGGTACGCGAACAGCATGGCCGGGACGAGTCGTCTTTCAGCGTGCCGCCGCCCGCAGCCGTGGTGTTTGCTGAAAGCACGCAAGATGTCGCGGACGCTGTCAAGTTGGCGGCGCAGTTCAAGGTACCGGTGATTCCCTTTGGCGTCGGCTCCTCACTCGAAGGCCATTTGCTGGCGGTGCAGGGTGGCATCAGCATCGATGTAGGGCGCATGAACCAGGTACTGGCCATCAACGCCGAGGACCTCACGGTCACGGTGCAAGCAGGTGTGACGCGCAAGCAGCTCAATGAGGCTGTCAAGTCCACCGGCCTGTTTTTTCCGGTGGACCCGGGTGCCGATGCCACGCTGGGTGGCATGACGGCGACGCGCGCCAGCGGCACCAATGCCGTGCGTTACGGCACCATGCGCGAAAACGTGCTGGCGCTCGAAGTGGTCACGGCGCAAGGCGAGGTCATGCGCACCGGCACCCGTGCCAAAAAGTCCAGCGCCGGTTACGACCTGACCCGCCTCATGGTGGGCAGCGAGGGTACGCTGGGCGTGATCACCGAAGTCACGGTGAAGCTCTACCCGCTGCCCGAGGCGGTGATGGCCGCCACCTGCTCGTTCAACAGCCTGGCCGAGGCGGTCAACACCACCATCCACGTCATCCAGATGGGTGTGCCGATTGCGCGCTGCGAGCTGCTTGACGCCAACACCATCCGCATGGTCAACAAGCACGCCAATTTGGCGCTGCGTGAGGACGCCATGTTGCTGATGGAGTTTCACGGCTCGCCCGCCAGCGTGCAGGAGCAGGTCGAGACGGTGCAAGCCATTGCCCATGAGTTTGGCGGCCAGACTTTCGAGTGGGCCAGCACGCCCGAGGCCCGCACCAAGCTGTGGACGGCGCGGCACAACGCCTACTATGCCGGCATCCAGTCACGCCCGGGCTGTAAGGTCATCACCACCGATACCTGCGTGCCGATCTCGAAACTGGCCGATGCCCTGCTGGACTCGGTGACCGAGGCGCAGGCCAGTGGCATCCCCTATTTTCTGGTCGGCCACGTCGGCGATGGCAACTTCCACATGGGTTACCTGATTGACCCGGATTCAGCCACCGAGCGGGCCACCGCCGAGCAGCTCAACAGCCAGCTGGTGCAGCGCGCCCTCAAGCTGGGCGGCACCTGTACCGGTGAACACGGCGTGGGCCTGCACAAGATGGACTTTTTGGTGCAGGAGGCCGGCGCCGGGGCCATGGCCATGATGCGCGCCATCAAACAGGCGCTGGACCCGGACAACGTGATGAATCCGGGCAAGATTTTCAAGTAGCCGCGCGCGGCGCACTTATTGGCCGTTGATGGCCAGCAACTCAACTTCGAACAGCAGCGTGGCGTTGGGCGGAATCACGCCACCCGCACCGCGCGAACCATAGGCGATGGCTGCCGGGCAGGTCAGCTTGGCTTTGCCGCCGACCTTCATGCGCTGCACGCCCTCGGTCCAGCAGGGGATGACGTTGCCCAGGGGGAATTCAATCGCTTTGTTGCGCTTGTAGGAACTGTCGAATTCCTTGCCGTCCGGGAAGGTGCCACGGTAGTTGACCTTGACCGTGTCGCTGGCTTTGGGGCTGGCGCCATTGCCGTCCTTGACCGACTTGTAAACCAGGCCGCTGGCGGTGACCACGGCACCAGCCTCTTTGGCCGAGGCCGCCAGGGTGGCATCGGCGGCGTGAGTTGCCGTGGCAAAAGACAGGGCAGTGGCTAGCAGGGTGAGGGGAAGAAGTGTTTTCATAAAAAATATGCAAGTTGGTATGCTGAGATGCCCTGTCTTTGGGGGAGGACCGCCCTCGGGCCGAAGGCTGTCCTGGGACATTCGCGGCGAGGGCGCTGGTCCCACAGGGCGCTGGTCCCACAGGGCGCTGGTCCCACAGGGCGTTGGCCCCGCAGGGCACCGCGCCTGAGGATTGTGTTTAAAGCTGGGGTCACTTACACCAACAAGGCATTCACGCGCTTCACATAGGCCGCCGGGTCAGCTGGCAGGCCACCCTCGGCCAGCAGGGCCTGGTCGAACAAAATGTGCGCCAGGTCGTTGAAGTGCACCGAGCCGTCGAGCTTTTTCACCAGCGGGTGTTCGGCGTTGACTTCGAGCACCGGTTTCATGTCAGGCGCGGCCTGGCCGGCCTGCTTGAGCATACGGGCGAGCTGCGTGCTCATGCCGTGGTCCTGCACCACCAGGCAGGCGGGCGAGTCGACCAAACGGGTGGTCACGCGCACATCCTCGGCCTTGTCTTTCAGCGCTTCTTTCAGCATCGCCAGCATCGGTTTGAAGGTCTCGGCGGCTTCTTCTGCGGCCTTTTTCTCGGCTTCATCTTGCAGCTTGCCCAGATCAACCGCACCCTTGGCCACGCTTTGCAGCGGCGTGCCGTCAAAGTCTTGCAGGTAGTTCAGCGCCCATTCGTCGACACGGTCGGTCATCAACAGCACTTCGATGCCCTTTTTCTTGAAGACTTCCAATTGCGGGCTGTTCTTGGCGGCGGCGGCGTTGTCGGCAGTAATAAAGTAGATGGCCTCCTGGCCTTCTTTCATGCGCGCCTTGTAGTCGGCAAATGAGACGCTTGCCGTGTCGGTGGTGCTGCTGGCAAAACGCAGCAGTTTGGCGATGCGGTCCTTGTTGGCGTAGTCCTCGCCCAAGCCTTCCTTGAGCACGGCACCAAATTCGTTGTAGAACTTGGTGTACTTGCCGGCGTTGGCTTGCGCCTCCGCTTTGTCTTGCGCACTGACGACATCGGTCACGCCCTCAGTTGGGGCAGCAGCTTCTGGCAACTTGTCGTTTTTGGCCAGGTCTTCCAGCATGCCCAGCACGCGCTTGGTGCAGCCTTCGCGGATGGCTTTGACGTCGCGACTTTCCTGCAGCAGTTCGCGACTCACGTTGAGCGGCAGGTCTGATGAATCGACCACGCCCTTGACAAAACGCAGGTAGGTCGGCAACAGCGCTTCGGCGTCGTCCATGATGAAGACACGCTTGACATACAGCTTGACGCCCGCTGACTTTTCGCGGTTGTACAGGTCCATCGGCGCTTTGCCGGGGATGTACAAGAGTTGCGTGTATTCGGTACTGCCTTCGACGCGATTGTGGGTGTGTGCCAGCGGGGCTTCAAAGTCGTGGCTGATCTGTTTGTAAAACTCGTTGTACTCGTCCTGGGAAATGTCTTTTTTGGCGCGCGCCCAGATGGCGTTGGCCTTGTTCACCGTTTCCCATTCGCCGGTTTTGACCATGCCACCGGGCTGGCGGCCGCCCTGCTCGTCGCTTGGGTTGATGAGTTCGCCGTCTTTCCACTCTTCCTTTTCCATCAGGATGGGCAGGCTGATGTGGTCGGAGTATTTGTTGATGATGCCCTTGACTTTCCAGGCTGACGCATAGTCTTGGGCGTCATCGTTCAGGTGCAGGATGACGCTGGTGCCGCGCTCGGGGCGGGTGATGGCTTCGACCTCAAAGTTGCCAGCACCGCCGCTGATCCAGCGCACGCCTTCTTCAACCTTCATGCCGGCACGACGCGATTCGACGGTGATCTTGTCGGCCACGATGAAGCCGGAGTAAAAGCCCACGCCAAACTGGCCGATCAGCTGCGAGTCAGCTTTCTGGTCGCCAGACAGCTTGCTGACGAAGTCTTTGGTGCCGCTCTTGGCGATGGTGCCCAGGTGGTCAATGGCCTCCTGCGTGCTCATGCCGATGCCGTTGTCGGTGATGGTGAGCGTTTTAGCGTCTTTGTCAAAAGTGACCTTGACCTTGAGCTCGCTGTCGTTCTCGTACAAGCCACCGTCGTTGATGGCTTCAAAGCGCAGCTTGTCGCAGGCATCCGACGCGTTACTGATGAGTTCGCGCAGGAAAATTTCTTTGTTGGAGTAGAGCGAGTGGGTCACGAGGTGCAGCAGTTGCGCGACTTCGGCCTGGAAGGAAAGGGTTTGTTTGGTCATGGAGATGCGTGGTGTCAAAGCATTAAAAAAACCAGCGACGAATGCCGCTGGTGCTCAATCAAGCTGTCAGATAGGGCTGATGTTGATTATTTCAAGAGCTGGCAAAAATCATTGGGCCAGTCCCGCCACCGGCACGGCGCGCCAGGCCTTGAACTGGTGCAACAGCACCGGCAGCACCATGCCGACGCCGATCAGGGTGGCGCTCAGACTCGGCGCCACCATCAGCAGCGCGGCGGCAATACACAGCGCCTGCTCCCAACGCTTCATTTCGACCAGGAAGTACTTGGAAAACGCCATCGCCAGGAAGGTGATGCCGAGCAGACAGCCGACAAAGGTCACGCTGAAGTCATACCAGGTGAAGCCCTTGGCCACCAGCAGCAGGGAGGGCGAGAAGACGAACACAAAGGGCACCAGCGCTTTGGCGATGCCCAGGCGAAACGCGGTGTTGCCGGTTTTGAAGGGGTCACTGCCCGCCATGCCCGCCGCCGCATAGGCGGCCAGCGCCACCGGCGGCGTGATGTCGGCGAGCACGCCGTAATAAAACACAAAGAAATGCGCCACCAGCGGTTCCACGCCGAGTTGCACCAGCGTGGGCGCGGCGACCGTGACCATGATGATGTAGTTGGCCGTGGTCGGAATGCCGGCGCCCATCAGGATGCACACGGCGGCGGTCATCACCAGCGCGGCCAGCAGCGTCAGCGATTGGAATGCCATCAGGTAGCTTGGAATGACAGCGCCCAAGCCGCCGGCAATGGCTTGGGCGGCGCCGGTGATGATGAAGCTGATCTTGAAGCCGACGCCGGTGAGTGTGACCACGCCAATGACAATACCCACCGATGCGGCCGCCGCGCCCACTGCCAGCGCATACTTGGCGCCGGTCTCGAAGGCTTCTACCAGCACGGCCGGTTCGATGCGGCCGCGAATCTTAAACAGGCGCATCAGCAGCCCGGTCGCTACGGCACCGGCACCAAAAATACCCAGTTTGACTGCTTCGTCAAAGTTGGTGAAGGCAATGCCCATCAAAGCGAGATGCATGGCCACCATCAGCAGCCAGTTTTTCGGGGTATTGCCCCTGACCTGGGTGGTCAGGCCGACGATGGCGCTGGAAGTGATGCCGACAAACGCCGCCAGATAAGGCGTGCGACCGCTGACCAGGATGCTGATCAGCAAGAACAGGGGAATCAGCGTGGGCCAGCGCATTTTCATGCTTTGGCGCAGTTTGGGCATCTCTTCTTCGGTCAGGCCGCGCAGGCCGTAGCGCTTGGCCTCAAAGTGCACCTGCATGAAGACGCCGAAAAAATGCATGAAAGCCGGCACGATGGCCGCCGTGATGATGGTCTGGTAGGGCAAGCCCAGAAACTCGATCATCAGGAAGGCTGCCGCCCCCAGCACCGGTGGCGTGATTTGCCCGCCGGTGGATGCGGCTGCCTCGACCGCACCGGCAAAGTGGCGCTGGTAACCCACCCGGATCATGGCCGGAATGGTCAGCGAGCCCACGGTCACGGCATTGGCTACCGAGGAGCCCGACAGCATGCCAAACATGGCCGAGCCAAACACGCTGACCTTGGCCGGGCCGCCGGCATAACGCCCGGCGATGCTTGAGGCAATGTCCAGGAACAGTTGCCCCAGACCAATGCGCGTGGCCAGCACGCCAAACAGCACAAAGTGAAACACATAGGTGGCCACCACACCCACCGCCACGCCGTAAATGCCCTGGCTGGTGAGGTACTGGTGGTTGATGAACTGGCTCCAGCTCGAGCCGGCATGTTGCAGCAGGCCTGGAAAGATGGGGCCAAACAGGGCGTAGGCGCTAAAGCCCAGCGCGATGATCGGCAAGGGCCAGCCCATGCTGCGCCGCGTGGCTTCGAGCAGGGCAACAAACAAAATGCTGCCAAACACCACGTCATAGGTGTTGGGGTTGCCCACCCGAAACGCCAGGTCTTCGAAGGTGTAGGGGATGTACAGCACCGCCAGCGCCACCGCCAGCCCGAGCAGCCAGTCATACAAGGGTATGCCGCCCGGCGACACCAGGCTGTGGCGCACCTGGCGGTCACCCGCGGCCTTGTTGCCTGCGAATACCAGGAAAATCAGCCCCAGCACAAAAGCCAGGTGCACGCCACGGTGGGTGGTTTCACGCAGCAGACCAAAGCCGGCCGTGTAATAGTGAAAACAGCTCAGCGTGATCAGCAGCCACTTGATCAGTACTGTGCCCGGTGGCACCGAGGGGCGAAAGCGCATCTCGGGGTCGAACTTTTCCTCCATGGCCAGCAGTTGTTTGTCGTCGGGCAAAGTGGTTGTGACGGTGCTCATGGGGATCCTGGTCAGGCTACAAACAACAACGGGCGGATGTGTTCCGCCCGTCAGGGGTGAAAAACGCCTGGCGCTTATTTCAGTACGCCAGCTTCCTTGTAGAACTTCTCAGCACCCGGGTGATACGGGATGCCTACGCCCTGCACCGCGTTTTGCAGTGTGATGTATTTGCCCTTGGCATGGCCGGCAGCCAGCGTTTTCTGGGCTGCATCGCTGTAAAGCGCCTTGGTGATCTGGTAAACCGTTTCGGTGTCGATCTTGTCGCTGGTCACCAATTGCGCGCCGACCGCCAGTGTCTTGACTGCTGCCACGCCCTTGTAGGTGTCTGCTGGAATGGAGTCCACGGCGAAGAAGCTGCTTGACTTGCGCAAGCTGTCGGCTGCTGCGCCGTCAATCGGCAACAGCTCAATGCCGGAACCAGCCGAGGCCAGCTCGGCAATGGCACCCGCAGGCGCGCCGCCGGTGAAGAAGAAGGCATCGAGGGCGCCGTCTTTCATCTTGTCGCCAGCCTGGTTGGGCTTGATGTACTCGGGCTTGATGTCGGCCTCCTTGATGCCATAGGCGGCCAGCACCAGGCGGGCGTTGATCAGGGTGCCCGAGCCAGGCTCGTCCAGGGCCACGCGTTTGCCCTTGAGGTCAGCCACGCTCTTGAAGCCCGAGCCCTTTTTGACCACGATGTGGATGCTCTCGGGATACAAATTGGCAATCATGCGCAGGCCGCCGACTTTGGGTTTGCCCTCGAAAATGCCGGTGCCGGTTTGTGCCCAGGTGGCCACGTCCGACTGGCTGAAGCCCGCTTCCATGGCGCCGCCGGAGATGCCGTTGACATTGCCCAGCGAGCCGTTGCTGGCCTGCGCCGTGGCGACGATCTTGCCGGGCTGTGACACCGCGTTGGCGATCATGCCGCCCACAGGGTAATAGGTGCCAGCAGTACCGCCCGTGCCAATGCGGAAAAATTGTTGCGCGCCGGCCGTGCCAACGAGCACGGTAGCGGCCACGATGGCTGCAGCAAAGACTTTCAATTTCATGGAAGCTCCTAATGGTTGAAATGACACAGCCGGCTGAAGGGCTGAAAAACGAAACGACGCGCGAAGTTTACTACCGTCAGTCATGCCTGCGTGCAGGCCGGTCATGTCGGCGTGAAAGCCGAGGGGACTTGAGCGCCTGGCACCGATCCCGCATCAAGCTAGGGTCAGCCAGGCCAGCACTTGCCGAGTCACGGCCGGGTTCGTCAACAGGGCCAGGTGGCTGGTGCGGTAGACGATCATCTGGTTCGCTTTGGCGAACAGCAGCGTTCGCGAGGGGGTGTCGTTTTCGCCCAGCGCGCTGGGCAGAGGCACCAGGCCATCGCCCAGCAAGCGGTCGGCTACAGGGCTGCGTTTGGCGGCGGTGGTCGCTGCCACGGCAAAGCAGGCGACACCCACCGGCAATGGCAGCTGGACGCGGCTGTCTGGCTTGCGCCGGAAGCGGTCATGGCCTTGCCAGTCGGCATCCAGGACATGGCCATAACGCAGGTCGGTGATGCCAGCGCTGCGCAACTGGCCGAGCTTGGCAAATGGGCGGCTGTAGGGCGTGCTGCCCAGGATCACATCCACCCAGTTGCCGGCCTGCTCCAACGGGGAACCGTGGTGCGGGGTGCCCAGGAACACGATGTTGCTCAACAAGGCCGGCCAGGTCAGTGCAGTTGCCGTGGCGCTGGCCAGCGCGCTGCGCGCCACCAGTCCGCCCATGCTGTGGGCCAGCACGCTGAGCTCGGTCACGGGCACGGGCCAGCAGTGCACCAGGTGGTCCAGCTGCTGCGCCAGCAAGTGGCCGTTTTCCGACACATGCAGACCGGAGTTGTAGCGTACATAGACCGGGATGTAGCCCAGGGCGGCGCGCAAGGCCTCAGCGTGGTTGACGGGCAGACCGTCATGTTGGCTGGTCCATTGCCGATCGTTCATGCACAGGCCGTGAATGACGATCAGCACTTTGCCAGTGACTTCTGTGGCTTTGGGCGGTTCCGACCCGGTCACAACCTTGTTGTTACAACGCAGTGTCATCGGTGTCGCCAGCGGATTGCCAGCGGCCCGCAGTCGGTCGCCCATGACGCCGTTGAGGGCAGCCAGCACGGCGGCGCGTTCCAGCGATTCCTCACCTTGACTTTCGATGCGCTGCAACAGGGGCTCAAGCCGTGCCAGCGCCGTTGCCGCGCCTTGTCCCAGCCGCTGCGTCACGCCAGTGATGCTTTTGTAGATCAGCCCGGTCAGGCCCCGTGCCTGGTCTGGCGTGGCACCGCTGGGGGCGCCCAAGCTGCGCCACACCGACTGGTGCACGCCCTCTGCCATGCGCGTCACCGCGGTGGTGGCTTGCGTGGCCAGCAGCGTGACGGCGCGCAGGTCGGAGGCGCGCCAATGCTGGCGCGGCTTGTCAGAAGCGCTCATGCGGCGCCAGGTAGCGCCACTGGCCCACCGGCAAATTGCCCAGCATCACGTGGCCAATGCGCACGCGCTTCAAGCCCACTACTTTCAGGCCCACCTGCTCGCACATGCGGCGAATCTGGCGCTTTTTGCCCTCGGTCAGGACAAAGCGTAATTGCTCGGGGTTTTGCCATTCGACCTGGGCCCGCTGCAGGGGCTGTCCGTCCAGACTCAAACCGTGGCGCAGCAGCGCCAGCTTGTCCGCTGGAAACACCGACTGCACGTCCTGCGTCACCGGGTCGTCGTCGTCAATGCGGCTGAGTTGTGTGGGTGTGGCCGGCCGTGTGCCCGCGCGTGCTGTTGGCGCTGCGGCATAGGTGGCGGCAGCCGAGTTGGCCGCTGCCGCGTTGAGCACGCCGGTGTACATCACGCGCACCAGGTATTCTTTTTCCATCACGGCGTCTTCGCCAATCAATTGGCGTGCCACCCGGCCGTCTTGTGTCAGCACCAGCAGACCGGTCGAATCGATGTCGAGCCGCCCGGCGGGGACCAGGCTTTTGAGCTGGCTGGGGTGAAAGAAAAAGCGCGCGTTGTCCTCGGCCCAGCGGTTTTGTGGCTGCACCAGCGTGATGGCGGGCTCGTGCCCGTCTTCGGCCTGACCGCTGACCAGGCCGAGCGGTTTGTTGATCAGCACCGTGACCTGTTTGGCCTGCGCGCCGGTGGCTTGTTTGTCGACTTCGATGCGCACATCGGTGCTCACCTGCATGCCCATCTCAGCGACCCGGCCGTTGACCTTGACCCAGCCCGTGCCAATCCATTCGTCGGCCTCGCGCCGTGAGGCCAGGCCGAGCTCGGCCATGCGCTTGTTCAGGCGCAGCGTGCCGCCCGCGCCATGCGCCGCGGTGTTGCTTTGTCCGGCAGGAAGAGGGGCCTTGGCAGCGGGTGGCGCGGCGCGGCGAAAAGCAGAAGGTTTGGGAGAGTCGGTCATGTGCTATATAAATGGTAGCTGTTTGTGCCTATTTTACGAGCCTGAACTGGCACGGCATCAAAACCTGGCATGGCGCAAGGCTTGCAGATCGGTGACCCGCAGGCCACCGTATTCGACCCGGATCGCCTCTTGTGCCGCTAGCGTGTTCAGCGCCTCGTTGACGCGCTGGCGCGACAGGCCCACCAGGTAGGCCAGTTCCTGTTGGGTGATGCGCAGCACGGTGCCCAGGCCGGGGTAGAGCACCGGGTTGAACAGGGCGGCCAGGCTGCGCGCCACGCGGATGTTGGGGTTGGTCATGCGGTCGATCTCGCGTGCCGCAATGAACTGGCCCAGGCGCTCGTTGAGCTGGTTCATGACAAAGCGGTTGAAGCCAATCGAGTGGTCGAGCAGCCAGTGAAAGGTGTCCACATGCAGACCCGCCACCAGGCTTTTGCGCAGCGCCTGAATGTTGTAGCGGTAGCTCTCACGCTTCAAGGCGGTGCCTTCGCCAAACCAGCCACCGGGCGGGACGCCGGTGAAGGTCATGGTTTGGCCGTCCACGTTGTCGGTGCTCATTTTCAGCAAGCCATCAACCACACCAAACCAATAGGTCACGGGGCGACCGGTGCGGCAGACAAAGTCGCCCGCCTCG
>JAQSDS010000405.1 GCA_029946045.1 Rhodoferax sp. | reverse complement strand
TTTGCCACCGTGATGGGTGTGTCGATTGCCTTCTCGGCGTTTCTGGCGCTGTCACTCACCCCGGCCTTGTGCGCCACCCTGCTCAAACCGGTGGAAGCCGGGCACCACCACGCCAAGAGCGGTTTTTTCGGCTGGTTTAACCGGGGCTTTGCCAGGACGGCCAAGACCTATGAAGGCGGCGTGGCAAAAGTTCTGCCACATGCCGCGCGCTACCTGGTGATCTACCTGGCGATTGTGGCTGGTGCCGCCTGGATGTACAAAGGCTTGCCAAGCTCTTTCCTGCCCAACGAAGACCAGGGCACGATGCTGGTGAATGTGCAGCTGCCCCCCGGGGCCACGCGTGAACGCACACTGGCCGTGATGCAGCAAGTGGAAGCTTTCGTGCTCAAACAACCCGAAGTGCAGGGCATGGTCAGCGTGCTGGGCTTCAGCTTCTCGGGCCAAGGCCAAAACGCTGCCCTGGCGTTTGTCACGCTCAAAGATTGGTCTGAGCGCACCGGGCCGGGCAGTTCAGCCCAAGCCTTGGCTGGGCGTGCGTTTGGGGCGTTGAGCGGCATCCGCGATGCCTTCATCTTCCCCTTGAGCCCGCCACCCATCCCCGAGCTGGGCGCGTCCTCCGGATTCAGTTTCCGTTTGCAGGATCGGGCCGGTCTGGGCCATGAGGCGCTGCTGGGTGCGCGCAACCAGTTGCTGGGCATGGCTGCCAAAAGCAAAGTGCTGACCCAGGTGCGCCCAGATGGCCTGGAAGACGCACCGCAGCTGCAACTGGACATTGACCGCGACAAGGCCAGCGCGTTGGGGGTGGGCTTTGAGACCATCAACGCCACCATCTCCACCGCTTTGGGCTCGGCCTACGCTAACGATTTTCCCAACAATGGCCGCCTGCAGCGTGTGATGGTGCAAGCCGACGCACCGGCGCGTATGCAAGCAGATGATCTGCTGAAGTTCAATGTGCCCAACAGCAAGGGCCAAATGGTACCCATGTCTGCTTTTGCCAGCACCCGTTGGGTCACCGGCGCCATGCAAACCGTGCGTTACAACGGCTACCCCGCCATGCGCATTGGCGGCAGCGCCGCGCCCGGCTACAGCACAGGTGCGGCACTGGCTGAAATGGAACAACTTGCCAGCCAGTTGCCGCCCGGCTTTGGTTTTGAGTGGACCGGCACCTCGCGTGAGGAAAAGCTGGCCGGCTCGCAAGCCATGATCCTGTACGGTTTTGCCATTTTGTCGGTGTTCCTGTGCCTGGCTGCGCTGTACGAGAGCTGGACCATTCCGCTGTCTGTCGTTCTGGTAGTGCCGCTGGGCGTGCTGGGCGTGATTGTGGCCACCCTGTTGCGCGCCTATTCGAACGACGTGTACTTTCAGGTCGGCCTCATCACCATCATCGGTTTGTCGGCCAAAAACGCCATTCTGATCATCGAGTTCGCCAAAGACCTGCAGGCGCAAGGCAAGAGCGTGATCTCGGCAGCGCTTGAGGCGGCCCACTTGCGCTTTCGCCCGATTGTCATGACCTCCATGGCCTTCACGCTGGGCGTGTTGCCGCTGGCCTTGGCATCGGGTGCTGGCTCAGCCAGCCAGCGCGCCATCGGCACGGGCGTGATCGGCGGCATACTGACCGGTACCACCCTGGCCGTGGTCTTTGTACCCATCTTTTTTGTCGTGGTACGCAGCCTGTTCAAGGACAGTGCGCGCCAGCAGCAAGTGCACGCGGCGCAAGCAGAACATATGGGAGTGCATTCGCATGAATAACAGCTCAAAGACAAAACGCTTGGTGCTGTCAAGCACGGTGGCGCTTGCAGCCATGACGTTCTTAGCTGGTTGCTCACTCATGCCAAGTTACGAACGCCCCGGCGCGCCAGTCGCGTCGCAGTGGCCAGCTTCAGCCGGAGTCAAGGCGACCGATGGCACAAGCAGCGCCGCCAGCTCGGCTGTCCTGAACTGGCAAGATTACTTTTCCGACCCGGCGCTGCGCCAGCTCATCGCTACCGCGCTGACGAACAACCGGGACCTGCGCGTCGCACTGCTTACCATCGAACAGGCCCGCGCCCAGCTTGGTGTGCGCCAGGCCGACCAGTTCCCCACCCTCAACGCCGCTGCCCTGGGCTCACGCAGCCCCAACAGCAACGGGTCCATCAACAGCACTTACAGTGCCGGTCTGACGGTGACCGCTTACGAGCTTGATTTCTTTGGTCGGGTCGCCAGCCTCAAGGAACAAGCCCTGGCCCAGGTCCTGGCCAGCGCAGAAGCGGCCCAGACAGTACAGATCAGCCTGATTGCCACAGTGGTGCAGACCTGGTTGAACCTGCTGGCTGACGAAGAACTCTTGGCCGTATCTCGGCAGGCACTCGACTCTCGCGCTGAATCGCTCAAGCTGGTTGAACTCAAGCTCGAGCATGGGGCCGCCTCGGAATTTGATCGCCGCAGCGCACAAACCCTGCTGGCGTCCACCCGCGTCACGCTGGCCCAGCAAGTGCGCCAGCGCGCACTCGACGAAAACGCCTTGACGCTGCTACTTGGGCAGCCCCTCCGCGAGAGCCAGCGCGCACAATGGACGCCGGACAAGCTGGGGCAACTGGTGTTTGCCGAGTTGCCTGCCGGGCTTCCCTCCGATCTGCTGGCCCGACGGCCTGACATTCGCCAAGCCGAGCAAACTTTGTTGGCCAGCCATGCCAACATTGGCGCTGCCCGGGCCGCATTTTTCCCACGTATCAGCCTCACGGCTGGCGCGGGTTCGGCCAGCAGCGCGCTGTCAGGGCTGTTCGAGAGCGGTTCCTGGGGCTGGACGCTGGCGCCGCAACTGGTGCTGCCCATCTTTGACGCCGGGCGTAACCAGGCCAATCTGGACGCGGCAAGAGTCGGGCGCGAAGTGGCCGTGGCGCAGTATGAAAAAGCCATTCAAAGCGCCTTCCGCGAAGTCGCCGATGGCCTGGCCAGTCGGGCCACGCTGGTGGAACAACTGCAGGCCCAGCAAGCCCTGCTGGACGCTGAAGCCGCACGCAGCAAATTGACGCAGCTTCGCTTGCAGCATGGCGTGGCCAACCAACTCGAATGGCTCGATGCCCAACGCGCCCTCTTTGCCGCCCAGCAGGCGCTGGTGCAAACCCGACTGGCCAGCCTGCAAAATCAGATTGCACTGTTCAAAACACTGGGCGGTGGCACCCCGGTGGCCGCCGGCCTTTCAACCCCACCAAGCGGGGTAGCATCACAATTACCCTGACAATCCGGTCACTTGTCACTTTGGCTCAAGGTGCAAGGTATTTCCTATTGATTGAATGACAAGCATGAACATCACCACCCTCACACTCACCGCAGCGCTCGTTCTGTCCGTGGTCGGCTGCTCCAAAACCGACACCCCTGGTACCACCCCGAATCCGTCCAGCGCCGCACCGGCAGCAGCCGCGCCTGCGGCCCAGGCCGGCTCAAGTTACGACCTGGTCGCGTCCCAGGGCAAAGGCTTCACGGTCGGGGCGCTCATGAGCGCGCAACCGGTCTATGTGCTGTTTGATCCGCAATGCCCGCACTGCGGCCGTTTGTGGCAGGCATCACTGCCGCTGCTCGACAAAGTGAAATTTGTCTGGATCCCAATCTCGTTTAACCCGACCAAAAGCGTGCCGCAAGGTGCCGCTTTGCTGAGCGCCGCCAATCCGGTGGACGCCATGACCGCGCACGAACAGTCCTTGCTGGCAGGCACCGGCGGCATGTCAGCCAGCGCCGATGTGACCGAAGAGATGAAGCAGGCCATCACCAAAAATACCCAGTTATTGAACCAGCTGGGCGTGGAATCGGTACCGTTTTTACTGGGCAAGCACCGCAAAACAGGCGCCATCGTCAGTTTCAACGGCGCCATGGATACAGCCGCCTTGTCGAATTTGCTGGGCTTGGAATAAGTTGGCAAAACCAGTTCAGACGCTGGTCTGACCAGGGCATGACCTCCATCGGCCCGAGGCGGGCCTCCCACAAGATACCGTCGCCCACTAAAAAGCCCCGTTCAGCTTGCCATCGCAGCTTGAACGGGGCTTTGTTACGTTGGCCAACTCAGGTGGTCGCCGATTCCTGAACTTCCGGCTTGGATTTGCCCTCTTTTTTGGGCAAGGGTTGGATGTCGAGCAGGACGTCGGTCTTGCTTTCGTCGCTATCGTCAAGCTCCACGGTCAGGCGTCCGCCGTCAACCAAGCGTCCAAAAAGCAATTCGTCGGCCAGGGCGCGGCGAATCGTGTCCTGAATCAGGCGCTGCATCGGCCGCGCTCCCATCAACGGGTCGAACCCTTTTTTGGCCAGATGCTTACGCAACTTGTCGGTAAAGGTGACCTCGACTTTTTTGTCCGCCAGCTGGGCTTCCAGTTGCAACAGGAACTTGTCGACCACCCGCAAAATCACGTTTTCATCGAGCGCCTTGAAGCTCACAATGGCATCGAGCCGGTTACGGAACTCGGGGGTAAACATGCGCTTGATGTCGGCCATTTCGTCACCCGCCTCGCGCGGGTTGGTGAAGCCGATGGTGGCCTTGTTCATGGTCTCGGCACCGGCATTGGTGGTCATGACGATGATGACATTGCGGAAGTCAGCCTTGCGACCGTTGTTGTCGGTCAGCGTGCCATGGTCCATGACCTGCAGCAGCACATTGAAAATGGCCGGATGCGCCTTCTCGATTTCGTCGAGCAAGAGCACACAGTGCGGTTTTTTGGTGATGGCCTCGGTCAGCAAACCACCCTGATCGAACCCGACGTAGCCCGGGGGCGCGCCAATGAGGCGGCTCACGGCGTGCTGCTCCATGTACTCGCTCATGTCAAATCGGATCAGCTCGATGCCCATGATGTAGGCCAATTGCTTGGCCGATTCGGTTTTTCCCACGCCGGTCGGACCGCTGAACAAGAAGGTGCCAATCGGCTTGTCGCCCTTGCCCAGACCCGAGCGTGACATCTTCACGGCCGAAGCCAGCATGTCGAGCGCCTTGTCCTGACCAAACACCACATTGCGCAAATCGCGCTCCAGCGTTTTGAGCTTGCCGCGGTCATCGTTGGACACATTGGCTGGTGGAATGCGGGCAATCTTGGCCACGATGTCTTCGACCTCGGCCTTGCTGATGATCTTTTTGCGCTTGGACGGCGGCAGGATGCGTTGAGCAGCACCGGCCTCGTCAATCACATCGATGGCCTTGTCTGGCAAATGGCGGTCGTTGATGTACTTGGCACTCAACTCGGCTGCTGCCTGCAAGGCCGCCAACGCGTACTTGACGTTGTGATGCTCCTCGAAACGCGACTTGAGGCCCTTGAGAATTTCTACCGTTTGTTCCACCGTGGGCTCGACCACATCGATTTTCTGGAAGCGACGCGACAGGGCCGCATCTTTTTCAAAAATGCCACGGTATTCGGTGAAGGTGGTGGCACCAATGCATTTGAGCGCACCCGAGCTCAAAGCCGGCTTGAGCAGGTTGGAGGCATCCAGCGTACCGCCCGAGGCGGCGCCAGCGCCAATCAGGGTGTGGATTTCGTCAATGAACAACACCGTGTTGGGCTTGTCCTTGAGCGCCTTCAGCACGCCCTTGAGCCGTTGCTCAAAATCACCTCGGTACTTGGTCCCCGCCAGCAGGGCACCCATGTCGAGCGAGTAGACGATGGAGTCGGCCAGGATCTCGGGCACGTCTTTTTGCGTGATACGCCAGGCCAGGCCTTCGGCGATGGCGGTCTTGCCAACACCGGCCTCGCCCACCAACAGCGGGTTGTTCTTGCGGCGCCGGCACAAAATCTGAATGACCCGCTCGACCTCGTAGTCACGCCCGATCAGCGGATCGATCTTGCCCTCTTTGGCGAGCTGGTTCAGGTTTTGCGTGAACTGCTCCAGCGGCGAAGACTTTTCGTTCTTTTCAGCAGCACCTTCCTCGGCCTCGGCTGGGTTGTCGGCCGACCGGGCAGGCTCGGGCGGGTCACTCTTTTTGATGCCGTGGGCGATGAAATTGACCACATCCAGGCGCGTCACCCCCTGCTGATGCAGGTAGTAGACCGCATGCGAGTCTTTTTCACCAAAAATGGCCACCAGCACATTGGCACCGGTCACCTCTTTTTTGCCGCTGCCCGTGGACTGCACGTGCATGATGGCACGCTGAATGACGCGCTGGAAACCCAGCGTGGGCTGGGTGTCCACGTCGTCGGTACCGGCCACTTGCGGCGTGTTGTCCTTGATGAAGGTGATCAGGGACTTGCGCAAATCGTCGATATTGGCCGAGCAGGCACGCAACACTTCGGCCGCGCTGGGGTTGTCCAGCAAGGCCAACAGCAAATGTTCCACCGTGATGAATTCGTGGCGCTGTTGACGCGCCTCAACAAACGCCATGTGGAGACTGACTTCCAGTTCTTGGGCAATCATAAAGTTCCTTTGATAGCTTTTGTTTCAGGTTTCAACTGTAATCGGATTTCTAATTCATTTGCGAAAGTCAGGATTCAATCTCTTGCTACGCAACAGGTTCACAAAGGCACTTGAGCGGATGCCCCGCCTTGGCCACCGCGTCCAACACCTGGTCGACCTTGGTGGCCGCCACATCGCGGGAATAAACGCCGCAAACCGCTTTGCCCTCCAGGTGGATTTTGAGCATGATCCGGGTTGAGGTTTCCAGGTCTTTACTGAAGAACTCCTGCAACACCATCACCACAAACTCCATCGGTGTGTAGTCGTCGTTGAGCATCAGCACCTGGTACATCTGGGGTGGTTTGGTGCGCTGGGTGCGGCGCTCCAGCACCACGGTGCCATCGCTTTCGGCAGGAAGAACAGGTTGAGCAGGAACAATTTTGGGGATTTTGGTGGCCATGGGTCGATTTTATCGGTCTGACTTCTGCAAGCGCGCAAAGGTCTTGCGAAACTTGGCCACCTTCGGGGCGGCCACAGCCATGCAATAGCCCTGGTTTGGGTGATTCTCAAAAAAATTCTGGTGATAGTCTTCTGCCGGCCAGTAATTGGCTTGCGGCAGCACCTCGGTGACGATGGCACGCGGGTAAGCGCCACTGTCGCCGAGTTCTGCGATCAGCGCCAGCGCCTCCTGCTGCTGTTCTGGCGTGCTGAAATAAATGCCGCTGCGGTACTGCGTGCCATGGTCATTGCCCTGGGCATTGAGGGTGGTCGGGTCGTGAATGACAAAGAAAATCTCCAGAATGTCACGCACACTGATCTGCGCCGGGTCATAGACCAGCTTGACCACCTCGTTGTGTCCGGTGCGCCCAGTGCACACCTGCTCGTAGCTGGGCTGCAGGGTGTCACCATTGCAATAGCCCGACTCCACGTCGAGCACGCCCTTGACCCGGACAAAAACCGCCTCAGTGCACCAAAAGCAACCTCCGCCCAGGGTGATGATGTGATTTGCTGCTTGCATGCCTTGGCCCTTTGGTAAATTGAATTCAACAACTGATACGGTCATGCTAGCTGCAAAACGAGAAACCTGATGCGCTTGGGTCTTTGTGTGAATTGACACCCCAAACCGCTGCACGCTACACTAATAACTCAATAGTCATTAATTCGATGCCAGATTCCCCACCGCAAGATACCCGTACATCAGACCGCCCCATCCGGCGCTCGCGTCGCAAAGAGGCACGCCCCGGAGAACTGCTGGCCGCTGCTCTCGACCTGTTTGTCGAAAAAGGCTTTGCCGCGACCCGCGTGGAAGAAGTAGCGCAACGTGCCGGGGTCTCCAAGGGCACCTTGTTTTTGTATTTCCCAAGCAAGCTTGAACTGTTCAAAGCGGTCGTGCGCGAAAACATTTCTGGCCGTTTTGCCGAATGGAACGATAAGTTCGACCGCTTTGAAGGCAACACACCCGACATGTTGCGCTACTGCTTATTCGGTTGGTGGGAGCGCATTGGTTCCACCCAGGCCAGCGGCATCCCCAAACTGATGATGAGCGAGGCCCAAAATTTTCCGGAACTGGCCAGCTTCTACCAGCACGAAGTGATGCAACCGGGCAACACGCTGATCAAACGCATCCTGCAGCGCGGCATGGATCGCGGTGAATTTCGTCCGATGGATGTGTCGTATGGGGTCTATTTGGTGCTGGCGCCGATGTTGTTCCTGGCGCTTTGGAAACATTCCTTAAACACCTGTTGTGACGACCATGCGCAACTTGATCCCCACCGCTATCTGAGCGCCCAACTTGACATGCTGATGCACGGCTTTTGCCAGCCCACGACGCTACCGACCCCAACCCTGGAGCACCCCTTGCCATGAAACCCTGGATGAAATGGACGTTGGCCGGCCTGATTGCGGCCTTGCTGGTCGCCGGCGCGTTGCGCACCCTGTCGGCGCGTCAGACCCGGCAAGCTCCCCTTGACACACAACAGCTTGCGCAAAAATCACAAGTCAGCATCGCTTTGGCTGCGAGCGACCTGGTGCAGGTCAAAACCCATGAATTACAGCAAACCGTGCTGATCTCCGGGCCTATCAAGGCGGTCAATACGGCACTGCTCAAGGCCCGCGTCGCTGGTGAATTGCGGGATCTGACCGTGCGTGAAGGTGACACCGTGCGTGCTGGGCAGGTGCTGGCCCGCATTGACCCCACCGAATCCGAGGCCCGCGTGCGCCAGGCCCGCCAGCAAGCAGCAGCGGCCAAAGCCCAGGTGACCATGGCCCAGCGCAATTTTGACAACAACCGGGCGCTGGTGGCGCAAGGGTTTATCTCCAGTACCGCACTGGCGTCCTCACAGGCCACGCTGGACGCGGCCCAGGCCAGTTACCAGGCGGCGCAATCAGGGGCCGATCTGGCCGCCAAAGCGCTCGACGACACGGTGTTGCGGGCGCCCATTTCCGGGCAGGTCTCCCAACGCCTGGCGCAGACGGGCGAACGCGTGGCGGTAGAAGCCCGCATTTTGGAGATCCTTGACAACCGGCAACTTGAATTGGAAGCCAGCTTGAATACGGCAGATTCGCTGCAGGTCAAAGTGGGGCAAAGCGCCCTGCTGACACTGGATGGAACCAACCAGGTCATCCACGCCAAAGTGCTGCGCATCAACCCCGGCGCCTCCGTGGGCAGCCGAGCTGTGCTGGTTTATCTGGCGCTGGCGACCGATGGCCAGTTACGCCATGGCCTGTTTGCCCAAGGCCGCCTGAACGTGGGGGTCGTCAAAACCCTGGCCCTGCCGCTGAGCGCCGTGCGCACCGACAAGCCGCAAGCCTATGTGCAACGGGTCAGTCAGAACCAGGTACAGCATGTGAATGTGACACCGGGTCTTCGCGGTGACCTGGCGGGCGTGGCCATGGTGGCCGTGACCGGTGTACCCGAAGGCAGCATGGTGATTGATGGTGCTGTGGGCAGCTTGCGGGTAGGCACACTGGTCACAAGCACTGCGCAAGGACCCCAATAAATGTGGTTCACCCGCGTTAGCCTTCACAACCCGGTATTTGCCACCATGGTCATGCTGGCCCTGGTGGTATTGGGGCTGTTTTCCATGCAGCGCCTGCAGGTGGACCAGTTTCCCAACATTGATTTTCCGGTGGTGGTGATCAGCACGAACTACCCCGGTGCCTCACCCGAGATTGTCGAGAGCGAAGTCACCAAAAAAATCGAAGAGGGCGTCAACTCCATTGCCGGCATCAACGCCCTGACGTCGCGCTCCTACGAGAGCCAGTCGGTGGTCATCATCGAATTTGGTCTGCACATAGATGGTCGCAAAGCCGCTGACGATGTGCGTGAAAAAGTAGCCGCCATTCGCGCCACACTGCGTGACGAAGTCAAGGAGCCGCGCGTGCTGCGCTTTGACCCCGCCAGCCGTGCCATCTGGTCGGTGGCGGTGTTGCCCGACGCCAGCACCAACGCATCGCTCAACGCGGTCGAACTCACCAACTGGGCCGAGCAGACGCTGAAAAAGCGCCTTGAGAACGTGCGCGGCGTGGGTTCTGTGGCGCTTGTGGGTGCCAGCCTGCGAGAGATCAATATTTACCTGGACCCGCAGGCCCTGGCCGCCTACGGCATCAGCCCCGAACAGGTGGCCGCAGCCGTGCGCAACGAAAACCAGGACTATCCGGTGGGCAGCATTCGCTCCAGCGCGCAAGACCGGGTGATCCAGATCGCCGCGCGCATGCAGCGCCCCGAGGACTTTGGCCGCATCATCATCACGCGCAAAAATGGTGCCCCGGTGCGGGTCGACCAGGTCGCCACGGTGCGGGACGGCGCCCAGGAAATCGAGAGCCTGGCGCTCTACAACGGCCAGCGTACCCTGCTGCTGAATGTGCAAAAGTCGCAAGACGAAAACACCATTGCCGTGGTTGACGGCTTGAACAAGACCCTGGCGGAGCTGCAACAGCAATTGCCCCCCGGTGTCAAGCTGACACAAATCACCGATGGCTCGCGGCAAATTCGTGTGTCTGTGTCGAATGTGCGGCAAACCCTGTTTGAAGGCGCGCTGCTGACCGTGCTGATCGTTTTCTTGTTTTTGAACTCCTGGCGCTCCACCGTCATCACCGGCCTGACGCTGCCAATTGCCCTCATCGGCACGTTTTTCTTCATGAACCTGCTGGGCTTTACCATCAACATGATCACCATGATGGCACTGAGCCTGTGCGTCGGTCTATTGATCGACGACGCCATTGTGGTGCGCGAAAACATTGTGCGCCATGTGCAAATGGGCAAGCGACCATTTGACGCGTCGATGGACGGCACCGCTGAAATTGGCTTGGCCGTGCTGGCCACCACCCTGTCGATCGTGGCAGTGTTTCTGCCGATTGGCTTCATGGGCGGCATCATCGGCAAGTTCTTCCATGAATTCGGTCTGACCATTGTGGCGGCGGTGCTGATTTCAATGTTTGTCAGCTTCACACTCGACCCCATGCTGTCAAGCATTTGGCACGACCCCAGCATCGAAGCACACGGCAAGCACCACGCCCCGCGCACGCTCTATGACAAAACCATTGGCCGTGTCACGGCTTTGTTTGACCAGGGCACCGATGCGATGGTTGACGCCTACCAGGCTATTCTGCGCTGGGCGCTGGACCACAAACTCAGCACAGTCGCTGTGGCGCTGGTGATTTTTGTCAGCAGCGTTTTCATGGTGCCGCTGTTGGGCACCGAGTTTGTCCCCAAGTCGGATTTTTCCGAGACCAACCTCAGCTTCAACACCCCGGTGGGCTCGTCGCTGGAAGTCACTGAGGCACGGGCGCGCCAGGTCGAAGGCATCATTCGCACGTTCCCCGAGGTCAATTACACCCTGACGACCATCAACACCGGCAACGCCCAAGGCAAGATGTACGCCAGCATCTACATCCGGCTGGTGGACCGCAAGCAGCGCAAGCTCAGCGTCGACGACATGTCAACCGCGCTGCGCCAGCGCCTGCGCGAGGTACCGGGCATCAGCGTTACCCACGTCGGACTGCTTGATCCGGTAGGCGGTCAAAAGCAGATCGCCTTTTCCATACAGGGTGCAGACATGGCCGAACTGTCACGCCTGAACGCGCTGGCGCTGGAAAAAATCCGCACCGTGCCCGGGCTGGTGGACCTGGACTCAACGCTGAAACCCGACAAGCCGACCCTGGACGTGCAGGTGCGCCGCGACGTGGCTTCTGACCTGGGTCTGAGCGTGGCGCAAATCGGCAGCAGCCTGCGCACGCTGGTGGCAGGTCAGACGGTGGGCAACTGGCGCGCACCGGACGACCAGACCTATGACGTTAACGTACGCCTGTCGCCCCAATCGCGCAATCAGCCCCAGGACCTGAGCGCCCTGCCCTTCACGGTAGGAACCCAGGCAGACGGTAGCGCCCGCCTGGTACGGCTTGACCAGGTGGCCAGCGTGATCGAATCCACCGGCAGCAACCAGATCAACCGGCGCGACCTGACGCGCGAAGTGGCTGTCACCGGCAACGTGTCGGGACGCTCGGCCGGCCAAGTCTCGGCTGACATCAAGACGGCGATGGACAGCATTGCCATGCCGCCCGGTTACGGCTACAAGTTCAGTGGCTCGGTCAAGGACATGGCCGAGGCTTTTGGCTACGCCCTGTCTGCGCTGGCTCTGGCCGTGATCTTCATTTACATGATTCTGGCCAGCCAGTTCAAAAGCTTTTTTCAGCCGCTGGCGCTCATGACAGCACTGCCTTTGACGCTGATTGGCGTGGTGTTGGCGCTGATGCTGTTTGACTCGACCTTGTCGATGTTTTCGGTGATCGGCGTGGTGATGTTGATGGGCCTGGTGACCAAGACCGCCATTTTGCTGGTGGACTTTGCTATTCGGGCGCGCGAGGACGGCATGAACCGCCACGATGCCCTGCTCATGGCCGCCAAAGTACGTCTGCGTCCCATTCTGATGACCACGCTGGCCATGATTTTTGGCATGTTGCCACTGGCCTTTGCCTTGTCTGAGGGCTCTGAAATGCGGGCACCCATGGGGCAGGCAGTCATTGGCGGCGTGATCACCTCGTCGCTGCTGACGCTGGTGGTGGTGCCGGTGGTTTACTGCTACATGGATGATTTGGCGCAATGGCTGCGCAAATTTTGGCGCAAGACAGTCCCAAAAGACAACCAAAACAAAGCTATTGACAACGCCAACAGCTAAAATGAAAAGATTCCGTTAATATACCCCCAGGAGTACCAAAATGAACTTGCAGAACGTGGAACAGGCCCGCTATTACATGATCGAGCAACAAATTCGTCCCTGGGATGTGTCTGATGCTGCAGTACTGGACCTGCTGGCCAGCGTCAAGCGCGAAGACTTTGTGCCGCTGGCGCAAAAGTCCCTGGCGTTTGTCGACATGGCCATCCCGCTGCCTGCCGGCCAGAGCATGCTGCCCCCCCGGGTTGAGGCCCGTTTACTGCAGGACGCAGCCGTCAAGGCCACCGACAAAGTGCTGGAAATTGGCACCGGCTCAGGCTACATGACGGCGCTGTTGGCACACCAGGCGCAACGCGTGATCTCGCTGGAAATCAACCCTGAAATTGCCGATTTGGCGCGCGCTAACCTGCAACGCGCGGGTATTCACAACGCCGAGGTGCGTGAAGTGGATGGTGCCAAAGGAACCCCCGCTGAAGCGCCATTTGACGTCATCTTGCTCGGTGGCTCGGTCGCTGAGGTGCCGCAGTCCCTGCTGAATTTGCTCAAGGTCGGCGGCCGTTTGGTTGGCATCGTGGGTGAAGAACCCATCATGCACGCCCAGGTCATCACGCGCACCAGCGAAACCAACTTCACCTCGGTCGACAAATGGGACGACAACGCTCCCCGTTTGCTCAACTTCCCGCAACCCAGCGCCTTCAAGTTTTAAACATGGTCACACAGGTCCGCCCGATTCAACTCAAAGACTGGCTTGATGCCGTGCGTGGTCACGGCAACCCGGTGGTGCTTGACGTTCGCGAGCCCCACGAACTGCGCACCGCAAGCATCAAGGCCGACGGCTTTGAGCTCATTACCATTCCCATGGGCGTGATCCCACCGCGCCTGAATGAGCTCGACCCCAATCAACCCGTGGCCTGCCTGTGCCACCATGGCGCGCGCAGCATGCAAGTGGCAAATTTCTTGAAAGCCCGTGGCTTCCAGCACGTGGCCAACGTGTCGGGTGGCATCAACGCCTGGTCTTCCGAAGTGGACCCCAGCGTGCCACGTTACTGATTCAGCGCTACCCGGACCATTCAGCCCCCTTATTGGCACCTCAACTTAGGCACACCATCATGAACTTGCGTCAACTCCCCCTTGCTCTGGCTCTGACTGCCGCCTTCGTGCTGCCTGCACAGGCCCAAAGTCTGGTGGAGCTCTATGACGCTGCCCGCAGCTTTGACGCCAGCTACCAGTCAGCCAAGTCGTTCTATGAGGCCAACCTGTCCAAGGCCGAGCAAGCCAAGGCTGGACTGTTGCCCAGTGCCAACCTGGCCATGGGTGTGAACCGCAGCAACATCGACAGCGATATCGCAACTTTCGAGCGCAGCTTCGGCAACCAAAGCGCCACCCTGAGCGCCAGCCAGCCCTTGTACCGCCCGGCCAATGTCGCCACGGCTGCGCAGGGTAAAAAGTCGGCCGACGTCGCGCTGGCGCAATTGCAGGCCGCCGACCAGGACCTTATCGTTCGTGTCAGCCAAGCCTACTTTGACGTCCTCACCGCCGGTGACAGCCTGAACTTTGTCAGAGCCCAAAAGTCTGCCGTGTCCGAACAACTGGCGTCCGCCAAGCGAAATTTCGAGGTCGGCACCGCCACCATCACCGACACCCGCGAAGCACAGGCGCGTTATGACCTGGTGCTGGCGCAAGAAATAGCAGCAGAAAACGACTTGCGCGTGAAAAAAGTCGCGCTTGACCAACTCACTGGCAAAACAGACGCTGCGCCCAAGCCGCTGGCGGTGCCCTTGGTCATGGCCCCCGTGACACCCGCTGACGTGACACGCTGGGTGGCGCAGTCAGAGGAAATGAGCCCGGCCATACGCCAAGCCCAGCTGAGCCTGGATGTGGCCCAGCTCGAAACCCAAAAAGCCCAGGCGGGCAACAAGCCCACGCTGGACCTGACAGGCAGCTACAACGTTACCAAAAACAATGGCTCGTCCAGCACCGCGCTGGACTACCGCACCAACGTGGCGCAAGTCGGCTTGAGCTTTAACCTGCCGCTGTTTGCCGGCTACGCCATTCAAAACCGCATCAAGGAAACCCTGTCGCTTGAAGACAAGGCCCGCAGCGACCTGGAAGCCGCCAAACGGGGTGTGGCCCAAGCCACCCGCACCGCCTTTTTTGGTGTCGAATCGGGACTGGGCCAGGTCAAGGCGCTTGAAGCCGCCGAGGCCTCCAGCCAAAGCGCACTTGACGCTACCAAATTGGGCTATGAGGTCGGCGTGCGCATCAACATTGACGTGCTCAACGCCCAGACTGCGCTGTTTGACACCAAAGCCAAGCTGGCCAAGGCGCGCTACGACGTGTTGCTGGGTGGCCTGAAACTGCGCCAGGCCAATGGCACGCTCAAGGCGGATGACCTGAACGCGGTGAGTGCGCTGCTGGTGAAATAAACTGGCCCGAATCAGGCGTTGCACATGGCGAGGTGTGACCGCCAGGCGTCTAGGGTTAGGCTGAAAATTTTAAGAGTAAAATCCGCCACACGAAGCGACCCAACGTGTAGTTTTTCTTATAAAAGTCGTTATAAATCAACGACTTAAAACGCGGGTGTAGTTCAATGGTAGAACTTTTGCTTCCCAAGCAAATAGCGTGGGTTCGATTCCCATCACCCGCTCCAACCCCCATTCCCCCATCAGTTGCCATGGCCCTCAAGCCATGTGCATGGCCTGCGAACGGGCACAAAAAAAGCACTTGGCGTTGCCGCTAAGTGCTTGATTTTTCTACCAAATCTGGTAGGCGCGATTGGACTCGAACCAACGACCCCCACCATGTCAAGGTGGTGCTCTAACCAGCTGAGCTACGCGCCTAAGGGTCTCAAAAGAGAACGAGAGTATAGCCGCAATATTGCGCCATCCTGAGGGGCCGAAACCGAAAATTCGCAGCTGATGCGTGCGCCATAATTGACGTTTACGTTCACGTCAATAAACTTTTGGAGAAACCCATGGAAATTGCAGGCAAAGTATTCATCGTCACCGGTGGCGCCTCAGGACTGGGCGAGGGCACGGCCCGCATGCTGGCCAGCAAAGGCGGCACGGTAGTCATTGCAGACATGCAGGTCGACAAAGGAGAAGCGGTTGCCAGGGAAATTGGCGGCGCGTTTGTTAAATGTGATGTCAGCAGCGAATCTGATGCCCAAGCTGCGGTAGCGCGCGCCACAGGCCTGGGCAAATTGATGGGCCTGGTGAACTGCGCGGGCATCGCACCGGCCGAGAAAACCATGGGTAAAACCGGCCCGCACGCCCTGGCCCTGTTCAGCAAATGCATCAGCGTCAACCTGATCGGCAGCTTCAACATGATCCGCCTGAGCGCGGACGCCATGAGCCGAAATGCGCCCGAGTCCACGGGCGAGCGCGGCGTGCTGATCTCCACCGCTTCAGTGGCGGCCTTTGACGGCCAGATCGGCCAGGCCGCCTACAGCGCCTCCAAGGGCGGCATTGTCGGCA
>JAQSDS010000404.1:10247-16392 GCA_029946045.1 Rhodoferax sp. | reverse complement strand
GCGCGGGTGGCGAAATTGGTAGACGCACCAGGTTTAGGTCCTGACGGTAGCAATACTGTGCGGGTTCGAGTCCCGCCCCGCGCACCACTCTGAGAATTTGCTTGACAGGCGCTGCTGTGCTGCAGTTGTGCACTGTCTTTTATTTTGTGTAATTTGGAGTAACACCATGGCAGTCGTTGTTGAGACCCTTGAAAAATTAGAGCGCAAGATGCTGTTGAGCATGCCGGTTGCGTCGATCCAATCTGAAGTGACAGCGCGCCTGAAAAAGCTGGCACGCACCGTCAAGATGGACGGTTTCCGTCCGGGCAAGGTGCCGATGAACGTGGTGGCGCAGCGTTATGGCTATAACGTGCAGTACGAAGTCATGAACGACAAGGTGGGCGAGGCCTTTGCCAGCGCCGCCAACGAAGCCAATCTGCGCGTGGCCGGCCAGCCCAAAATCAGCGAAAAAGACGGCGCCCCTGAAGGTGAGCTGACTTTTGAGGCGGTGTTTGAGGTCTATCCGGAAGTCAAGATTGGCGACCTGACCACGGCAGACGTGGAAAAAGTCACCACTGAAGTGTCAGATGCGGCCATCGACAAGACACTTGACATCCTGCGCAAGCAACGCCGCACTTTCTCACAGCGTCCGCAAGATGCGGCATCTGAAGACGGCGACCGCCTTACGGTGAATTTTGAAGGCAAGATTGATGGCGAGCCTTTTGAAGGCGGCAAAGCCGAAGACTTTCAGTTCATCTTGGGCGATGGCCAGATGCTCAAGGAATTTGAAGAAGCGTCGCGTGGCATGAAAACCGGCGAAAGCAAGACTTTCCCGCTGGCTTTCCCGGCGGATTACCACGGTAAGGATGTGGCCGGCAAGACGGCTGATTTCATGGTCACCGTGAAAAAGATTGAAGCAGCGCATCTGCCCGAGGTCAACGAGGCCCTGGCAAAGTCCCTGGGCATTGAAGACGCTTCGGTGGACGGTCTGCGTGCCGACATCAGGAAAAACCTGGACCGCGAAGTCAAATTCCGTTTGCTGGCGCGTAACAAAGCCGCCGTGATGGACGCGTTGGTGGCCAAGGCCGAGCTGGATTTGCCCAACGCCAGCGTGCAGGCCGAAATGCAACGCCTGTTGGAAGGCGCCCGTGCCGACCTGAAACAGCGTGGCATCAAGGATGCCGACAAGGTGAGCATTCCTGAGGACGTGTTCCGTCCGCAGGCCGAACGTCGGGTGCGACTGGGTTTGGTAGTGGCTGAACTGGTGCGTGCCAATAAGCTGCAAGCCACCCTGGACCAGATCAAGGCCCACATTCAGGAGCTGGCTGCCAGCTACGAGAAGCCAAGCGAAGTGGAGCGTTGGTATTTCAGCGACAACAACCGTCTGGCCGAGGTGGAAGCCATTGTTCTGGAAAATAATGTGACCGACTTTGTGATGGCGCAAGCCAAGGTCAGTGATAAGGCGGTCAGCTTTGATGAGCTGATGGCGCAAAACTGAAGCGCTTGACGTTTTAAAGCGTGGCATGGGGCTTGTGTCGGGCTTTAAGTCTGGCATTCAAGCCCCATTTGCTTATGGGCTATGTTTTTTAGCTACAGTAGCATCAAATTTTTGGAGTCATGATGAAGTTTGAAATGAGTGCAATGGATACACAGGGTTTGGGTATGGTGCCCATGGTGATTGAGCAGTCGGGCCGCGGCGAGCGCTCTTACGACATCTATTCCCGTTTGCTCAAGGAGCGCGTAATTTTCCTGGTGGGTCCGGTGAATGACTATGTGGCTAACCTGGTGGTGGCGCAGTTGTTGTTTCTGGAAAGCGAAAATCCGGACAAGGATATTTCCTTTTACATCAATTCCCCTGGAGGCTCGGTGAGCGCAGGAATGGCCATTTTTGACACCATGAATTTCATCAAGCCCGAGGTCTCCACACTGTGCACCGGCATGGCTGCCAGCATGGGTGCGTTTTTGTTGGCCGCTGGCGCCAAAGGCAAGCGCTTTTCGCTGCCCAATTCAAAGATCATGATTCACCAGCCATCGGGCGGTAGCCAGGGTCAGGCCACTGAAATCGAGATTCAGGCCCGTGAAATTCTGAAGACGCGCGAGCAACTCAACCGCATTCTGGCCGAGCGTACGGGTCAACCGCTGGAGCGCATTGAGCGCGACACCGAGCGTGACTACTACATGACGGCGCAAGAGACCCAGGAATATGGTCTGATTGACCAGGTTATCTCCAAGAGGGCATAAGGTCATGGCCAAAGGCGCTTCCGGAGAGAAAACCCTGTACTGCTCGTTTTGCGGTAAGAGTCAGCACGAGGTGAAAAAACTGATCGCGGGGCCATCGGTTTTTGTTTGTGATGAATGCATCGAGCTGTGCAACGAAATCATTCGCGACGAATTGCCCGCGACGACAGAGACGTCTGAAAAGTCCAATCTGCCAACTCCCGCAGAAATCAAGGCCAACCTGGACAATTATGTGATTGGTCAGGAGGCGGCCAAACGCATCTTGGCGGTGGCGGTCTATAACCATTACAAGCGGCTGCGGCACCAGGAAAAATCAAGCAAGGACGACGTTGAGTTGTCCAAGAGCAACATCCTGCTGATTGGTCCGACAGGCTCTGGCAAGACGCTTTTGGCCCAAACGCTGGCGCGCATGCTCGATGTGCCCTTTGTGATGGCCGACGCCACCACGTTGACCGAGGCAGGTTATGTGGGTGAAGACGTCGAGAACATCGTGCTCAAGCTGCTGCAAAGCTGCAATTACGAGGTTGAGCGGGCGCAGCGCGGAATTGTGTACATCGACGAAATCGACAAAATTTCACGCAAGTCAGACAATCCGTCCATCACCCGCGATGTCTCGGGTGAAGGGGTTCAGCAGGCACTGCTGAAGTTGATCGAAGGCACCATGGCCAGCGTGCCGCCGCAAGGGGGGCGCAAGCATCCCAACCAGGATTTTGTGCAGGTCAACACCACCAACATTTTGTTCATTTGTGGTGGCGCGTTCTCGGGTCTGGAAAAAGTCATCGACAACCGCACCGAGTCGTCTGGCATTGGTTTTGGAGCGGCGGTCAAGAGCAAGCAAAACCGCAACCTGACCGAGGTTTTTAAAGAAGTTGAACCAGAGGACTTGATCAAGTTTGGTCTGATTCCTGAGCTGGTCGGCCGCATGCCCGTGGTGGCCACCCTGGGTGAACTCAGTGAAGAAACCTTGGTTCAAATTCTGACCGAGCCCAAAAATGCGCTCGTCAAGCAGTACAGCAAACTGCTGGCCATGGAAGGTGTCGAGCTTGAAATCCGACCGAATGCCTTGAAAGCCATCGCCAAAAAGGCGCTGGCACGTAAAACCGGTGCCCGCGGTTTGCGTTCTATCCTTGAATTGGCGCTGATCGACACCATGTTCGATCTACCCAATGTGTCTAACGTCGAAAAAGTGGTTCTGGACGAATCAACCATCGAAGAAAACAAGCCACCTTTGCTTGTTTACCACCAGCTCGCAAAAGAAGCTTGATTGAATCGATCATGGGGCTGTGGCATGCGGACAGGGTCTGCATGCCTACCAATTTAATGTCATATCGGTAACAGAAGGATTTTTATGTCTGGCCATCCCTCCTTGCCCGCTGTCCCTGTGGACCTCCCCTTGTTGCCTTTGCGTGATGTGGTTGTCTTTCCGCACATGGTGATTCCGCTGTTTGTCGGGCGCCCCAAAAGCATCAAGGCGCTCGAGGCCGCCATGGGTGCAGAGCGCCGCATCATGTTGGTGGCGCAAAAAGCAGCGGCTAAAGACGATCCGGTGGTCTCGGACATGTTCAACATGGGCTGCATCTCCACCATTTTGCAAATGCTGAAGTTGCCCGATGGCACGGTCAAGGTGCTGGTGGAGGGGCAGCAGCGTGCGGTGGTGAACCACATCGAAGACGGTGAGATGCATTTCACAGCCACTGTGACCCCGGTCGAGTTGCCGACCGAGCCAGAGGCCAAGACCAAGTCCCAGCTCAGCGAGATTGAAGCCTTGCGCCGGGCCGTGATGCAGCAATTTGATCAGTACGTCAAACTCAATAAAAAAATTCCGCCTGAAATTCTGACCTCGATTGCCAGTATTGATGACCCGGGTCGCCTGGCTGACACCATTGCCGCGCATTTGCCCCTGAAGCTGGAAAGCAAACAGGCGGTGCTCGACCTGTCCAGCGTGCGTGATCGTCTGGAAAACCTGTTTTCGCAAATTGACCGCGAGGTCGACATTCTGAATGTCGATAAGAAAATCCGTGGTCGCGTCAAGCGCCAAATGGAAAAAAACCAGCGTGATTTTTATTTGAATGAACAGGTCAAGGCGATTCAAAAAGAGCTGGGCGAGGGCGAAGACGGTGCCGACATTGATGAGATCGAGAAGAAGATCAAAGCGGCCAAAATGCCCAAGGACGCCCTGAAAAAAGCAGAAGGCGAGCTGAAAAAGCTCAAGCTGATGTCGCCCATGTCAGCTGAAGCCACCGTGATACGCAATTACATCGATGTGTTGACCGGGCTGCCCTGGGCTGGCAAAACCAAAATCAAGCACAACCTGGCCAACGCTGAAACGGTGCTCAACGAAGACCATTACGGCCTCGACAAGGTGAAAGACCGCATTTTGGAATACCTTGCAGTGCAGCAGCGCGTGGACAAGGTCAAAGCACCTATCTTGTGCCTGGTTGGCCCACCCGGCGTGGGCAAAACCTCTCTCGGCCAATCGATCGCCAAGGCGACCGGACGCAAGTACGTTCGCATGGCACTGGGAGGCATGCGCGACGAGGCTGAGATCCGCGGCCACCGTCGCACCTACATTGGCGCCATGCCGGGCAAAGTGCTGCAAAATCTGAGCAAGGTCGGCACCCGCAACCCGCTGTTTCTGCTCGACGAAATTGACAAGCTGGGCACCGACTTTCGGGGCGACCCTTCAAGCGCCTTGCTCGAAGTGCTCGATCCCGAGCAAAATCACAAATTTGCCGACCACTATGTCGAGGTTGACTTTGACCTGAGCGACGTCATGTTTGTGGCCACGTCCAACTCCATGAACATTCCCCCGGCGTTGCTGGACCGGATGGAAGTGATTCGTTTGTCGGGCTACACCGAAGACGAAAAAACCAATATTGCCCTGCGCTACCTTTTGCCAAAACAACTGGGCAACAACGGTGTCAAGGAAGCCGAGCTGCAGGTCACTGAAGATGCGGTGCGCGACATTGTTCGTTACTACACCCGTGAAGCTGGCGTGCGTTCGCTGGAGCGGGAAATTTCCAAAATCTGCCGCAAAGTGGTCAAGGGTTTACAACTCAAGCAAATGACTGCGCAGGTGGTCGTTTCTGCCGCTAATTTGAGCGAATTTCTGGGTGTTCGTAAATTTGATTACGGTCGTGCTGAAAAAGTGAACCAGGTCGGCCAGGTGGTGGGTCTGGCGTGGACCGAGGTGGGCGGCGATTTGCTCACCATCGAGGCGGCCATGGTGCCGGGTAAAGGCGTCATCACCCGCACCGGTTCCTTGGGTGATGTCATGAAAGAGTCGGTGGAGGCTGCCCGCACCGTGGTGCGCAGCCGGTCCCATCGTCTAGGCATCAAGGATGAATTTTTTGAGAAAAAAGACATTCACATTCACGTTCCAGACGGTGCCACCCCCAAGGACGGTCCCAGTGCGGGCGCGGCCATGACCACCGCTTTTGTCTCTGCCATGACCGGCATTCCGGTGCGCTGCGGCGTCGCCATGACCGGTGAAATCACGTTGCGCGGCGAAGTGACGGCCATTGGGGGCCTGAAGGAAAAATTGCTGGCGGCGCTGCGCGGTGGCATCAAAACGGTTTTGATTCCCGAAGACAATGCCAAAGACTTGCAGGAAATTCCTGAAAACGTGAAAAACGGACTTGAAATTGTGCCGGTGCGCTGGATCGACAAGGTGCTTGAAATTGCGCTGGAGCGCATGCCTACCGCCTTGCCGGAAGACACAGGCGCCACTGCAGGGCCCGCAGACATTGCTTTGACTGCGCCAGCATCGGCAGCGGCGGTAAAACATTGAGAAAATTGGCTCCCCCAGAGGCAAAAAGCCAAAATTTGCCTTATAATTCACAGCTTGTGATGCGGGAATAGCTCAGTTGGTAGAGCGATACCTTGCCAAGGTATAGGTCGAGAGTTCGAGCCTCTTTTCCCGCTCCAG
>JAQSDS010000404.1:0-10147 GCA_029946045.1 Rhodoferax sp. | reverse complement strand
AGCGATACCTTGCCAAGGTATAGGTCGAGAGTTCGAGCCTCTTTTCCCGCTCCAGTCTTTGAAAAAGGGAAGCAACGCTTCCCTTTTTTTGTAGAGACATCGGCGCGATAGCAAATCGGTTATGCAACGGATTGCAAATCCGTCTAGCCCAGTTCGACTCTGGGTCGCGCCTCCAGTTATTTTGTTTTGTATCACGCCTCGTAATGTTTATTGACGGGGCTTTTTTGTTTGACAATAGCGCCGTGCCCGAGTGGTGGAATGGTTTACACAGCAGACTTAAAATCTGTCCTCCGTAAGGGGTTGCCGGTTCGAGTCCGGCCTCGGGCACCATGGGGGCTTCAATTGACCTGACAGCCAGTAGCTCATCCGGATAGAGCACGAACCTTCTAAGTTCGGGGTAGGGGGTTCGAGTCCCTCCTGGCTGGCCAAAAAAAAGCAGGCCTTTCGGCCTGCAGTTTTGTTCATTAAACTGCCTGGGCAGCGTGACCGTATCAGGACTCCACCACGGCGACTGCCGTCTGGCTCACGCCGCAATCTACATAAGAAATCTGACCGGTCATGCCGGAGGCGAGGTCGCTCAGCAGGAAGGCGGCCACATTGCCGACCTCGTCAATGGTCACATTGCGCTTGAGTGGTGACGCTGCAGCCGAGATGCCCAGCAGCTTGCCAAAATCCTTGATGCCGCTGGCCGCCAGCGTTTTGATGGCGCCGGCGCTTAAGCCATTGACACGAATACCTTTGGCACCGACTGCATCGGCCAGGTAGCGCACCGACGATTCCAGTGACGCTTTGGCCAGGCCCATGGTGTTGTAGCTCGGCACCACGCGCACGCCACCGAGGTAGGTCAGTGTCAGCAGTGAAGCCGTGTTGTTCAAATAGGGCAGGGCGGCCTTGGCCATGGCTGGAAAGCTGTAGGCGCTGATGTCATGCGCAATACGAAAGTTTTCGCGCGTCAGGCCATCCAGAAAGTTGCCAGCGATGGCTTCGCGCGGGGCAAAACCAATGCTGTGAACAAAACCGTCAAAGGTGGGCCAGTGCTTCGACAGGTCTTTGAACAGCGTGTCAATCTGCTCGTCTGAGCCCACATCACAGTCAAAAATCAGCGTGGAATTGAAGTCGGCGGCAAACTCTGTAATGCGCTCTTTGAAGCGTTCACCCACATAGCTGAAAGCTAGTTCGGCCCCTTGCGCGTGGCAGGCCTTGGCGATGCCGTAGGCAATGGAACGGTTGGACAACACGCCCGTGATCAGAAATTTTTTGCCTGTCAGGAAACCCATAATAGCCTCTACCTTTTAATTTGTGCGAAGAAAAATGTCTCTTGCTCTTCAGTGTGGATGTCCGAAATTCAATTCTGAATTTTGATGCCCGTTTGCCAGCAAGAAGTAAAACAATTGATGCAGAATTGTCGCATGCGCGGCCTGTTTTTTTTGATTTGCTTGAGTTGGGTGACTCCCTTGTGGGCAGGGCACGGCTACGCGCTATGGGGCGACCTCAAATACCCTGCGAATTTCACTCATTTCGACTACGTCAACGCTGCTGCACCCAAGGGCGGCGAGCTGCGCCTGGTGAGTAATCTGCGGGTATCGACGTTTGACAAATACAACCCGTTCACCATCAAGGGCTCGGCTCCCGCCTATCTGGCCGACTTGATGTTTGACACCTTGCTGACCGGTTCGCTCGACGAAACAGGCTCCGGTTATGGTTTGTTGGCGCAGGATGTGACGGTGGCGGCGGACGGCCTGAGTGCCACTTTCAGGCTGCGGCCGGAAGCGCGGTTTCACAATGGCGACCCGGTGCTGGCAGAAGATGTGAAGTACAGCTTCGACATGCTGATGGGGCCCTTCACTTCGCCGGCCTACAAGACCGTGCTTTTTGACGTGGCGGGTCTGGACGTGCTGGACGAACGCACCTTGCGCTACCGTTTCAAAAAGCCCAACCGTGAGCTGCCGTTGACGGTGGGCGGCTTGCCAGTGTTCAGCCGCGCCTGGGGTGCGGAGTCGGGCAAGCCCAAACCCTTTGACCAGATCGTCACCGACATCCCCGTGGGCAGTGGCCCTTACAAAATTGGTCCGGTGCGTTTTGGCAAGGACATCACCTATGTTCGTGATGCCAATTACTGGGCCAAAGATCTCAACGTGCGCCGGGGCACAGCCAATTTCGACCGCATCACCGTGAAAATTTACAAGGACGGGACGGCGCGGCTGGAGGCCCTGAAGGCGGGCGAGTTTGACCTGATGCGTTTCTTTTCAGCCGGCGACTGGGCGCGCCGGGTCAATGGCAAGCGCTTTGATTCGGGCGAACTGGTCAAGCGTGAATACCAGCACCGCCTGCCCACCGGTTTTCAGAGCTATGTGCTCAATACCCGGCGCGCCTTGTTTCAGGACGTCCGCGTGCGCCAGGCGCTGGGTCTGGCGCTGGACTACGAGTGGCTGAACCGGCAACTCTTTTACAACGCCTACCAGCGTGTCAACGGCTTGTTTGGCAACACCGATTGTCAGGCCACCGGCTCGCCTTCAGCGCAAGAACTGGCCTTGCTGGCACCATGGCGCAGCACGCTGCCAGCCGAGGTATTTGGACCCATGACGCAGCCGCCGCGCACCGACGCGCCGTCCTCACTGCGTGCCAACTTGCGCCAAGCACAGGCTTTGTTGAACGCGGCGGGCTGGCAGGTGCAGGACGGCAAGTTGCGCAATGCCCAGGGCCAGGCGTTTGAGATCGAATACCTCGACAGCAACGAGGGCAGCGCGCGCGTGGTCACGCCCTGGGCGCGCAACCTGGAGAAACTGGGCATCACGCTGAACTTTCGTCCGGTGGACTTTGCCCTGTACCAGCAGCGTCTGCAAAAATTTGAGTTCGACATCACCTCGCTGGCCTATGGCGGCACCCATAACCCGGGCCAGGAATACGCCGACCTGTTTGGCTCCCAAGCGGCCGATCAGGAAGACTCCGGCAACATGGCCGGTGTCAAAAATCCGGCGGTGGATGCCTTGATCAATGCCATGACCCGGGCCACCTCCAAAGCCGAGCTGGTGCCCGCCTGCCGCGCGCTTGAGCGCGTGATTGCCCACAGCCATGTGCTGATTCCGCAGTGGTCGGCGCCAACGCACCGCATCGTCTTCAACAGTTGGCGGCTCAACCAGCCCGCCGCCATGCCGCCTTATTCCCAGGGCGAAGGCTGGGCCATTGACACCTGGTGGGCCAAACCCATCACCCCATAGACCATGCTGAGCTACATCCTCAAACGCCTGTTGTTGATGGTCCCCACGCTGTTCGGGGTGCTGTTGCTGACCTTTGTCGTGATCCAGTTTGTGCCGGGTGGCCCGGTGGAGCAGTATCTGGCCGAGGCCAAGGCGGGCACCGGTCAAGGCGCGGCAGCCGAGGGCGGTGGCTTGAGCTACCGGGGTGCGCAAGGGGTGGATCCGAAACGCATCGAGCAGATCAAGGCGTTGTATGGCTTTGACAAACCGGCGCATGAGCGCTTTGTACAGATGCTGGGCCAGTTTGCACGCTTTGATCTGGGTCGGAGTTTTTTCCAGAACAAAAGTGTTTCTGAACTCATTTGGGAAAAATTGCCAGTGTCGATCAGCTTGGGGTTATGGACTTTTTTTATCAGCTACCTGATTGCTGTACCGTTGGGCGTGGCCAAGGCAGTGCGTGCCGGTTCACGCTTTGACTTCGCTACCACGCTGCTGGTGTTGCTGGGCTATGCTATTCCGGGTTTTGTGCTGGGTGTGGCACTACTGGTGATTTTTGGTGGCCAGTTGCAGTGGTTCCCGCTGCGCGGCCTGACCAGCAGCAACTGGGACGAGCTGAGCTGGGGGGCGCGCGTGGTGGACTACCTGTGGCATATCGCCATGCCGGTCACGGCCATGGTGCTGGGCAGCTTTGCCGTGACCACCATGCTGACCAAGAACGCCTTCCTGGAAGAAATTCGCAAGCAATACGTGGTTACTGCGCGTGCCAAGGGCCTGGATGAGCGCCAGGTGTTGTGGGGGCACGTGTTTCGCAATGCGCTGATTCCCATCATCACCGGCTTCCCGGCAGCGTTCATCGGGGCCTTTTTTACCGGTTCGCTGCTGATTGAAACGCTGTTTTCCCTGGATGGTCTGGGCTTGCTGAGTTACGAGAGTGTGATCCGGCGTGACTACCCGGTGGTACTCGGAACCTTGTATTTCTTTACCCTGATTGGTTTGGTGACCAAGCTGATTTCTGATTTGTCTTATGTCTGGGTGGACCCGCGTGTTCGATTTGACTAAGCCCTCTGCCACCAGCTTGAGTCCGGGTCGACGCGCCTGGCTGCGCTTCAAGCGTAACCGCCTGGGCTATTGGAGCCTGGTGGTTTTTTGTGTGCTGGTGGGCTTGAGTCTGGTGGCCGAGCTGGTCAGCAACGATCGGCCCCTGTTGGTGCGCTACCAGGGCGAAACCTATTTCCCCATGGTCCGGGATTACTCCGAAAAAACATTTGGTGGCGACTTTGACACGCCCACCGATTACCTCGACCCATTCATCCGTGAACGACTGAGCCAGAACGGCAACTGGGCGCTGTTTGCCCCCAATCCCTATGGTGCCAAGACGCTCAACTATTTTGCCAAGGCCCCCAACCCTTCGCCGCCCACCGCAGACAACTGGTTGGGCACCGATGACCGGGGTCGCGACCTGCTGGCACAACTCATTTACGGATTTCGGGTGAGTGTGCTGTTTGCCTTGGCACTGACCTTCACCGGGACGCTGCTGGGCATCCTGACCGGCGCCATTCAGGGGTTTTTTGGTGGCAAGACCGATCTGGCGTTCCAGCGTTTCATCGAAATCTGGGGCTCCATGCCCGAGCTGTACCTGCTGATCATTTTCAGCGCCGTGTTTGCGCCGAGCCTGGCGCTGTTGCTGATCTTGCTGAGCCTGTTTGGCTGGATGGGCTTGTCTGACTACGTGCGGGCCGAGTTTTTGCGCAACCGACAACTCGATTACGTGCGCGCCGCGCGTTCGCTGGGGGTCAGCAATTGGCACATCATTCGCCGCCACCTGCTGCCCAACAGCATGACGCCGGTCGTGACTTTTTTACCGTTTCGCATGAGCGGCGCCATTTTGGCGCTGACCTCGCTCGACTTTCTGGGTTTGGGCGTGCCGCCCGGCACACCGTCGCTGGGCGAGTTGCTGTCGCAGGGCAAAAACAACATTGATGCCTGGTGGATTTCGCTGGCCACCTTTGCCGTGCTAGTGGTGACCCTGCTGCTGCTGACCTTCATGGGTGACGCGCTGCGCGATGCGCTGGACCCGCGCAAGGCAGATTTGCCATGAGTGCTGGGCCCTTGCTCGATGTGCGTGGTTTGTCGGTGTCATTTGCCGGCACCGAGGTCGTACATGGCATTGATTTCTCTATTGCTCCGGGTGAACGGGTGGCGCTGGTGGGGGAGTCCGGTTCCGGTAAGACGGTCTCTGCTTTAAGCCTGCTGCGTCTGGCCGCTAATGCCACGCTGGGCGGCCAGGCCCAATTCAAGGGGCAAGATTTGCTGGCCATGCCAGAGCATGAACTGCGTGCTGTGCGTGGACGTGACATTGCCATGATCTTTCAGGAGCCGATGACGGCGCTCAACCCCCTGATGACGGTGGGAGACCAGATTGCGGAAGTGCTGACACTGAAGACGGGCATGAATCAGCCGCAGGCGGCTCTAAAAGTCATCGAGTTGCTGGCTGAAACCGGGATCCCCGAGCCAGCGCGCCGTGCCAATGCCTTTGCGCACCAGCTCAGTGGCGGCCAGCGCCAGCGCGCCATGATCGCCATGGCACTGGCCTGCCAACCTCAACTGCTGCTGGCCGACGAACCCACAACGGCGCTTGATGTGAGTCTGCGCGGGCAGATTCTGGACTTGCTGGTGCGTTTGCAGCAAAGCCATGGCATGGCGGTGCTACTGATCACCCACGACCTGAACCTGGTGCGGCGTTTTGCCGACCGCATCATCGTCATGGAAAACGGCTCGGTGGTTGAGCAGGGTGCCACCGCAGAGGTGTTTGCCAAGCCGCAGCACCCCTATACCCAACGCCTGATCTCCAGCAAACCGGTGCGGGACGTGGCGGAACTGCAAAAGTCATCAAAAACCTTGATGCTCGCAAAGGAGCTGCGGGTGGTCTACCCGACGCCACTGCCCGGCATGAAAGGCTGGTTCAAGCGCGGGGAATTTGTGGCGGTGCAGGGCGCGAACTTTGAAATTCAGTCTGGGCAAACGCTGGGCATCATGGGTGAGTCGGGTTCTGGCAAATCCACCTTGGCATTGGCTGCCCTCGGCTTGTTGCCGTTTCAAGGGGAGTTGCATATTGCCGGGCAGGCCTGGAGCGCCAATGCAGCGCGCAACAAGGCCTTGCGGCGTCAGGTGCAGGTGGTGTTTCAGGACCCGTTTTCGTCCTTGTCGCCCCGTATGACGGTAGAGGAAATTGTCGGGGAGGGCTTGAGCGTGCATGCCCCGGAGCTTTCCAAACAGCAGCGTCAGCAGCTTGTCATGACGGCCCTGCGTGATGTCGGGCTGGGAACGGTTGACGATGCCGCCATGGCGCAGACCTTGCAGCGTTATCCGCATGAGTTTTCGGGTGGCCAGCGTCAAAGGCTGGCCATCGCGCGGGCCCTGATCATCCAACCTGACATGCTGATTCTTGACGAACCCACCAGTGCGCTGGACGTGACGGTGCAAAAACAGGTGCTGCAGCTGTTACAGACCTTGCAGCGCGAGCGCGGTTTGAGTTACCTGCTGATCACCCACGACGTGGACGTGATCCGGGCCATGGCCCACGACGTGCTGGTGATGAAAGACGGTGCCGTGGTGGAGTCGGGCCCGGTAAACCAGGTGCTGACCCAAGCGCAGCATGAATACACCCGGATTTTGGTCAGCGCTGCGGAATAAATCCTTGAAAATCAAGGGCTTTCCCTGATATTTTCGGATACAATCCTGCTTTCACGACCAAACGGGCGAGTCACTTCCGCCCGTTTTTTTTGGTCGTTTGTTTTTCACGAATTGAGTACTTTGGGGTTTTGGTGGCGCTAAAAGACATTGTTGAGCAAACGGTAAGCGGCTTGGGCTATGACCTGGTGGAGATTGATCGCTCCGCCGGTGGCTTGCTGCGCATTACCATCGACTTGCCCTGGTTGCCGCCTGCTGCTGACGCGGTGGTTGCTCCTGAAGATCAATTTGTGACGGTTGAAGATTGCGAAAAAGTCACGCGCCAGTTGCAGTATGCGCTGGAAGTGGATGAGGTGGACTACAAACGGCTTGAGGTGTCATCGCCCGGTATTGATCGCCCGCTGCGGCATGACCAGGACTTTGAGCGTTTTGTCGGTCACATGGTTGACGTCACCCTCAAGATGCCGCTGGGCAGCGCTGCGGCCGGGCAGGTCAGTCCCACCAGGAAAAAGTTCAGGGGCGTGTTGGAGCGTGCTGAGCCGGTGGCCGATGCAGCGGCGCAAGCCGAGCTGGCCTGGCAGATTGTCTGGCGCGAAGAGCCGGTGACCAAGCCGGGTCAAAAGATCAGTAAAAAACGGTTGCCTGCACCGACGCAGGCACTCGGTTTTGTGTTGAGCGAGCTGAAAGAGGCGCGCTTGGCACCCATTGTGAGTTTCAAGGGCCGGGCACAGCTGCCTGGTCAGGAGCCACAAGTATCAGATTTGAATTGAAACAGGAGAGACATGGCATGAATCGCGAAATGTTAATGTTGGTTGACGCCATCTCACGCGAGAAAAACGTAGAGCGTGATGTTGTTTTTGGGGCTGTGGAAGCGGCTTTGGCGCAAGCCACCAAAAAACTTTATTCCGGTGAGGTTGACATCCGTGTCGCGCTTGACCGTGATACCGGCAATTACGAGACTTTCCGGCGCTGGCATGTGGTTCCCGATGAAGCAGGTCTGCAATTGCCTGATCAGGAAATTTTGTTGTTTGAAGCCAAAGAACAAATCCCCGACATCGAGGTCGATGAATACATCGAGGAAACCATTGAATCCTTGCCGATCGGGCGCATTGGCGCCATGGCGGCAAAGCAGGTCATCTTGCAGAAAATCCGCGATGCCGAGCGTGAAATGTTGCTCAATGACTTCATGTCACGCGGCGACAAGATTTTTGTCGGCACTGTCAAACGCATGGACAAGGGTGATCTGATTGTGGAGTCCGGTCGCGTTGAAGGTCGCCTGCGCCGCAATGAAATGATCCCCAAGGAAAACTTCCGTACCGGTGACCGCGTCCGCGCCATGATCATGGAAGTCGACTTGACGCTGCGCGGTGCGCCTATCGTGTTGTCTCGGTCGTCGCCAGAGTTCATGAAAGAGCTGTTCCGCAACGAAGTGCCAGAAATTGAGCAGGGTCTGCTTGAGATCAAATCCTGCGCCCGTGACGCTGGTTCGCGCGCCAAAATCGCGGTGCTTTCGTACGACAAGCGCATCGACCCCATTGGCACCTGTGTGGGTGTGCGTGGCACGCGTGTCAACGCTGTCACCACCGAGTTGGCCGGGGAGCGCGTGGATATTGTGCTCTGGAGCGAAGATCCAGCGCAGTTTGTGATCGGCGCCCTGGCGCCCGCCAATGTCAGCAGCATCGTGGTGGACGAAGAGCGGCATGCCATGGACGTGGTGGTGGACGAAGAGAACCTGGCTATTGCCATTGGTCGCGGTGGTCAGAACGTGCGTCTGGCTGCCGAGCTCACCGGTTGGAAGATCAACATTCTGGATGCCGCTGAATCAGCAGAAAAACAAGCCAGCGAAGTCGATGCGAGCCGCCATTTGTTCATGGAAAAGCTCGATGTCGACGAAGAAATCGCCGACCTCCTGATCGCCGAAGGCTTTACCAGCCTGGAGCAAGTGGCGTATGTGCCCCTTGAGGAAATGCTCGAAATCGAGAGCTTTGACGAAGATACCGTGAGCGAATTGCGCACCCGTGCCAAAGACGCCTTGTTGACGATGGAAATCGCCATTGAGGAAAATGTGGGTGGTGTGGCTTTGGACCTGCGTGATCTGGAGGGCATGACTGCCGAGTTGATCAGCAAGCTGGCTGACAACGGCATCCATGTGCTGGATGACCTGGCTGATCTGGCGGTGGACGAACTCACCGAGATCACGGGTCAATCTGCTGACGAGGCCACGGCCTTGATCATGAAAGCCCGTGAACATTGGTTCGCCAATGACGCTACTTCCAAAGAGTGAAAAATCATGAATTTACAGTTGAAGTAAAGACCGTAATTGCCTGCGGGCACCCAGTCTGAACTAAAGGTTACCTAAAAAATGTCCAGTATGACCGTTGCCGAGTTTGCTAATGAACTCAAGAAATCACCCGACACATTGCTTGAGCAATTGAAGTCGGCAGGTGTGGCCAAATCGGCCGCATCTGACAAGCTCACAGAGTCTGACAAGCAGCATCTGTTGAGCTATTTGCAGCTCAGCCACGGTACCAACACCGCCGAGCGTAAAAAAATCACGCTGGTCAAAAAATCGACCACTGAAATCAAGCAGGCGGATGCTACGGGCAAGGCACGCACCATTCAGGTGGAAGTGCGTAAAAAGCGAACCTTTGTGCGTCGCGATGAAAGCTCCGATACTGGCTCCGGAGCTGCGGTCCCTGAAGAGGGTGCCGAGCAAGAAGCGCAACATGCGACTGAGTTGCATATTGACCATGCTGAATTGGCCCGCCGGGAAGAAGAAGCGCGCCGTCAGGCTGAATTGATCCGTCGCCAGGAAGAAGAACTGGCGGAACGCCGCCGTCAACGTGAGGCGCAGGAGGCGGCCACTCGCGAAGCTGCTGAGCGTGCTTCAGCGGCAGCGGCCGCAGCTGCGGAGCATGCACAGGCGCAACAGCAAGCTGAAAAAGTTCAATCGGTAGCAGCTGAGCTGACGGCAGATGACAGCGCCGTGCAAGCAGCGAAGCTAGCGGCTGCCGCTCAGGCGGAGGCCGGCAAACAGGCGCAACAGCAGTTGCGCGAGCAAGCCCAGGAAAAGGCTGCACTAGACTCTAAAAACTTGTTGGCTGAAGAGCAAGCCCGTGCGGTGGATTTGAACGCTCGGCGTCAAAAAGCCGAGTCCGAGGCCGCGGCTATCCGTTTGATGATGTCGCAGCCAGGCAAAAAATTGCCGCCCAAAAAAGAAGAGCCCAAGCCTGCTGTCAAGACGGCCGAGGCCGCCAAGG
>JAQSDS010000403.1 GCA_029946045.1 Rhodoferax sp. | reverse complement strand
TTTTGACAGCCGCGCGACCAGCTTCCAGTTCTCAAACAGCGTGTCATTGCCCAGATGAAAGGGATTGGATGCAACCGCCTCATGGACGCGTTCGCCGTAGCTTGCCACCGCCAGCTTGAGCTGGGCATTGGCATCAAACACGGCCGCACCGGCCTTTTGCAGCGTGGCGAGCAGTTCTTTGTTAAGTGACATGAATGAGGTTCCTTCCTTGAAGCAGCAATGGATATAGCGCGATTGTGCCTGTGCAGGCACCGGGGCCGTGATTGTCTCAGGCGCTTTCTGCAGCCGCTTTGCCATGCGTGGCTGGGGCGGGCCCAAGTTTGCTGCTGCGGCCTCTGTAGCCCAATCAGCCCAGCTCTATTGTTGTTGGCCGGCTTGCGGGCTTTTGACAAAGCCAAACAAGCCGGGCAGATCCGCTTGCAAGACATCTTGCGGCTGTAGCAAGCCCAGCTCCACCGCCTCGGCGGCCAGACCCATGTCCTGGGTGTGCACCAAGCCTAGACCGGCTTTTGACGCCAGGTACAAATGACCCACTTCATCGAGCCAGGCCCCTGCTAGCTCGGCGGCCCGGCCCAGGTGGTCCTTGACGCTGTGGTCGGGCTGCACGCGCCAGACCAGCGGCGTGGCCTGCAGCTCCACATAGACACGCTGCGGACCGTTCTGAAAAAACCATTGGCCCTGCGCATCGGGCAGGTAGTTGCGGGTAATGAAATCGATCAGTTTCTCGTGCGTCAGCAAGCTGCCCTTGCTGCCCGCCAGCCCGCTCTGAAACGACCCAGCGGCCTGGGCCCGGTCGTCGCGCAGGTACCAGTTGCCGCGCGCATCCAGCCCCAGCCAGCCGTAACAGTTGGGCACATTCGGCCATTTGCTCATGGCTTGTTTGACGATGTCGTCCATTTTTTGTCCTTTCAAGTGTGCGACTGCAACCAGCCAGCCACGGTCTGAGGCAGCGTTTGCAGCTGGCCCGGCGGCGGCCCAGCCATGAAACCAACATGGCCTCCTTGTTGCGGCTGCCACAGGGTCACAAACGATCCGACCTCATTTTGCCGGGGCAGGCTGCTGGCCGGGACAAAGGGGTCATTCAAGGCGTTGACCACCAGGGACGGCAGACGGATGTCGGCCAGACGTGCCTTGGCTGACGCACGCTGCCAATAGTCATGCGTATTTTTAAAGCCGTGCAGAGGCGCGGTAAAAACATTGTCAAAGTCATACAGGTCCTGCGCCGCGTGCAGGGCCTGGGCATCAAACAAGCCGGGGAACTGGGCCAGTTTTTGCAGCGCCTTGGGCTTCATGGTTTGCAGAAACATGCGGGTATAGACCTGCCGGCTCAAGCCCCGGCCGATGGCCTGGCCGCTGGCCGCCAGGTCTACCGGAGCCGACACACTGGCCAGCGCCTGCACCACAGCGGCCGCCGTGCTGCCCGCTTCCTGCGCCCAGCGCAACAAGGCATTACCCCCCAGGGACACGCCTACCGCATACAGCGGCCCGGCGTGACGCGCGCGCACAGCCGCCAGGATCCAGCCGATTTCTTCAAAGTCACCCGAGTGGTAGGCGCGCGGCGCACGGTTGATTTCGCCACTGCAACCACGAAAATGCGGCACGGCCAAAGCCCAACCCCTGGCTTGCGCCCAGCGACCAAACGCCAGCGCATAGTGGCTGCTGGAGGAACCCTCCAGACCATGAAACAGCACCAGCAAAGGCGCTGTGGCAGCCGCATCAAGCCAGTCCACATCGACAAAATCGCCATCGGGAGCGGTCCAACGCTCGCGCCGGTAGGTCGGCACAGCCAGGCTGCCAGAGCGGCCCTGCAATGCAGGCCAGATGGTTTGGGCATGGCCACCGGGCAGCCACCAGGGCGCGTGGTACTTCAATGTAAAACCGGCGCAATCTCGGTGACGTCATCGGGCTCACGGGCATTGCCGGGACTGGCATGGTGCGCCACCAGGCGCCAGCCTTGAGCCGTCTTGTGGTACACATTGGTGGCCATCACCACCGCTTCCATCGGCCCCTCGGGGGTGAGCAGTTCAATGCGTTCGCGCACACTGTGCACGGCACTGCCCAGCGCCTCAATCTTGCGAACGCCTTCAGGCCGGACCCGGATGCTGCCGTTGTTGAACATGGCCTCAAAGGCCGAGCGGATCGCGCCCAGGCCGATCATGCGCGGGCCACCCGGATGCACGCACACCACCTCGTCTTCATCTGCCCAGCATGCCATCAAGCGCTCCAGGTCGGCGCTTTGCAGCGCCTCATAAAAGGCAGCCTCAACCTCATCAGAGGAGCCGCCCACGATGCCGGCAATTTTTTTGACTTTGGTCATGTTCACATTCATTCAGTAGTGAGCCCGATTTTGCCGCGCTTTCAAAACACCGTGACACCCAGGCCCACGGCCACCCACATGGGCAGCTGCGAGAATCACCCATCCTGATTTCCAGTGCGGTTCATCCTCTTTTTTATGCGCTTATTTGTTATTGCCCTTCTCATCACGCTGCCTTGGCTCAATCCGTTTTCCCCGGGGCCGACCGCCGCCGTGGGGCCGCTGCTGTTTGCTTGGGCCTGCACGGCGGGCTTGTTGTTGTTGCGGGCCGGCGACAGCGGTCCGGAAATACGGCGGCGCTGGGTGCACGCGGTGGCCGGTGCCTGGCTTGCAGCCGCGTGCTTAAGTGCCGTGATTGGCTTGTTGCAGTATTTTGGCGCAAGCAGTTGGCTCGGTGTCTGGGTCAATCACACCGATGTGGGTCTGGCTTATGGCAACCTGCGCCAACGCAACCAGTTTGCCAGCTTGATGAACATCGGGCTGGCGGCCTTGCTGTGGTGGCTGACTCAAGTTTCGCAGCCTGGGGTCAGGCGGCACACCGGCCAGATCGGCCTGGCAATCGCACTGGCTGTGCTGCTGGGTGTCGGCAACGCCGCGTCATCGTCGCGTACCGGTTTGATGCAATTGCTCGTGGTGGTGCTCATGAGCCTGTACTGGCACCACCGCGCGCGCCAGCATCGGGCCGCCAATCAGGCCGCATCGGCCTTGCCCTGGGTGCTGCTGGCTGCCGGGCTGAGCTACACCGTGGCCAACTGGGCGCTGCCCTGGCTGGCCGGGCTGGACCCCATGAGCAGCGGCGCCTGGGCCCGTTTGCGCGCGGGCGATTCTGTGTGCGGCAGCCGCCTCACCCTGTGGCGCAACGTGCTGTACCTGATTGCCCAAAAACCCTGGCTGGGCTGGGGCTGGGGTGAGCTGGACTACGCCCACTTCATCACGCTCTACCCGGGTGCACGTTTTTGCGACATTCTGGACAACGCCCACAACCTGCCCCTGCAACTGGCGGTGGAACTGGGTCTGCCACTCACGCTGCTGCTGTGCGGCGGCGGCTTGTGGCTGGTCTGGCGCGCCCAGCCCTGGCGCGCGCTCGACCCCACCCGGCACATGGCCTGGGCTATTCTGGCAGTCATTGTGCTGCACAGTCTGTTGGAATACCCGCTCTGGTACGGCCCGTTCCAGATGGCTGCCGGTCTGTGTGTCTGGCTGTTGCTGCCTGCAAGCAGGCAGGAGCACAGGACGCTGGCGCCTTACCTGCAGGCAGGCGTGGCGGGCATGCTGCTCACCTTCTGCGCGCTGGCCGCCTGGCAGTACCACCTGGCCAGCCAGATCTATTTGCCGACCGAGCAACGCACCCCGGCTTACCGGTCGGACACCCTGGAAAAAACACGGCATGTGCTGCTGTTTCAGGACCAATTGCGTTTCGCCGAGCTCACCACCACCGATCTGACTGCTGCCAACGCAGCGCAGATGAACCTGCTGGCCAAGGACGTATTGCATTTTTCGCCCGAGGCAAAAGTGGCCGAGATCGTGATCGACAGCGCCCGCCTGTTGGGCCGCGATGCGGAGGCCGACTTCTACCTGGCACGTCTGCAGGCCGCCTTTCCGCAAGCCCATGCCGAGTGGCTCAAGCAGCGCAGCAACCCATGATCAAGGCTGTTTCACCAGTACCGGCTCAATCTGGAACACGTTGGCCGTGGCTGGGTTCACCGTGACCTTGACCCAGTGCAGGTTGGGACTGCCAAACGTTTCCACTCGGGTGAAATTGGGCAGCAACTGGTTGGGTTTTGACAGCGGCTTGTCGATCTTGAAATTGTGGGTGTCACCGTGCACAAACAGCACTTGGCCGGCAAACTGCTTGGTCAAGGTTTCCAGTTCATTCATGAAGTTGCGATAACCGCTGTGGTCAGCCGCCAGACTTTCATCCAATTCTTCGGTCTCCGGCAGATCAAAACCGGGATCAGCCTGCACCACCACCACCAGACCTGCCGCGTGGCTCAGCTTGGCCTGGGCAAATGAGGCTTTCAACCATTCAACATTGGCGCCATCACGCTCAAGGTACTCGGCGTTGGCAGCATCACACTGGGCCGGCGTGCGTGCGCTCTTGGTGCTGCACTGCTTGGCATTCAGAATCAGATTGTTGTTGCTGCCGGGCATGTTGATGCCAACAAACATCACGCCATGCTGGCTGAAACGGGTGTTCTCCACATATTTTTCTCCTAACTTGCCCTGGTGCTCCAGCGCCAGGGTGCGCTGGCCCAAACTGTTGGTCGTTGGAAACATCACTTTGCGGATGTGCGCCAGTCGCTCCAGCGCGTCCATGCCGCCGTTGTTGCTGCGGTGGCAATCGGTCCACTCGTTGTCCCCCGGCACATACACCACGGGTTGGCGCATGCTGTTGAACATCGTCAGCGCCTCGGTGTAGATGTTGTTGCTGCAGTGCGAACTGCCGTCCTTGATGTCACCGTCATAGATCGAAAATGCGATGTCGGACGCATTGATGCTTTGCAGTACCGCTGGCAATTTGGCATCGTCACCAGCCTTCTTGTAAGGCATATCACCCCACAGGCCAAACGAAAAGCTGGCCCCGGTGTGGCTTGACGCCGCTTTTTCACGGGTCAGATCGGCTGAGCTACACGCCATCAAGCCCATACTGATCAACATGACGGCGCTTAAACGCGGTAAAAGACGTGAATTCATTGACAGGGTCCTGGAGTGTGGAAATGCTTTATGGTCCCACCCCAGCGTGACAGAATGGTGAAAAGTGACCATTCATTTTTGACGATATAGATGTTTTGGTAATTTGTAAGTAGAAAATCAGTAGTTCCAGTTTGAACGGTTGGCCCCCAGAATTCGCTGCATTGCATTTTGGCAATGAATTTTGAGGACTCCAACATGACACAAAAAACTGCTTCCCTTTCCCGCCGCACGCGCCAATTCGCCGCTGGTGGCGCAGATCGGCACGCCGAAAGATGTCTGGGACCATCCGGCGAGGACCACCACGCCTTGCGCCTGGCCACGCCCGGGTGTTTGTGGCGTCCTGACAGCGGCTACCATCCGGCCTGATCCCGCATTTATTTCAACAACGCAAGGAGCCAAACCATGTCCCAATCCTGGAAATTCGAAACCAAGTCGGTCCACTCGGGTTACAGCCCGGACCCCACCACCAAGGCGGTCGCGGTGCCGATTTACCAGACGGCAGCCTACGCTTTTGACAGCGCCCAGCATGGTGCTGACCTGTTTGACCTGAAGGTGCCGGGCAACATCTATACCCGCATCATGAACCCGACCAACGATGTGCTGGAGCAGCGCGTGGCGGCGCTCGAAGGCGGCATTGCCGCGCTGGCGCTGGCCTCAGGCCAAGCCGCCGTGACCTATGCCATCCAGACCATTGCCGAGGCCGGTGACAACATCATTGCCAGCACCGCGCTGTATGGCGGCACCTACAACCTGCTGGCGCACACGCTGCCGCTGTCAGGCATCAGCACCCGTTTTGCCGACCCGCGTGACCCCGCCAGTTTCGAGCCGCTGTTTGACGACAAGACCAAGGCGGTTTTTATTGAATCCATCAGCAATCCGCAAGGCACCGTGACCGACATTGCCGCACTGGCTGCCATTGCCCACCGCCACGGCGTGCCGCTGATCGTCGACAACACGGTGGCCACACCTTACCTGCTGCGCCCGTTCGAACACGGTGCCGACATCGTGGTGCACTCCCTCACCAAGTACATGGGCGGCCACGGCACCAGCATTGCCGGCATCATTGTGGACTCGGGCAAGTTCCCGTGGGCCGAGCACAAGGCCCGGTTCAAGCGCCTCAACGAGCCCGACCAGAGCTACCACGGCGTGATTTACACCGAAGCCCTGGGTGCTGCCGCCTACATTGGCCGCGCCCGCGTGGTGCCGCTGCGCAATACCGGTGCGGCGCTGTCACCGTTCAACGCGTTTTTGATTCTGCAGGGCATTGAGACCTTGAGCCTGCGCATGGACCGCATCAACGACAACACGATCAAAGTAGCGCAATTCCTGCAGGCGCACCCCAAGGCCGCCTGGGTCAATTACGCCGGTTTACCAAGTCACCCCGACCACGCGCTAGCGCAAAAGTACCTCGGCGGCAAGGCGTCTGGCCTGCTCACTTTTGGCGTCAAGTCAGCACCCGGCGAAGGCCGCAAGGCCGGTGCCGCGTTCCTCGACGCGCTGCAACTGTTCACCCGCCTGGTCAACATTGGTGACGCCAAGTCGCTGGCCACGCACCCGGCCTCGACCACGCACCGGCAGCTGTCGCCGGCCGAGCTGATCAAGGCCGGGGTGCCCGAAGACGCCGTGCGGCTGTCGATTGGTATCGAGCACATTGACGACTTGCTGGCCGACCTGACACAAGCTCTGGCGGCGGTTTAAATCACTGCCACCAGGGGCGCACCATGAACGACCGGATCAACGAGTTGCTGGCGCAGATGGCTGCGCTGGAGGCCGACCTGAAAGAGGCCGTTCATGCGCAGGAAAGCCGCATGTTTTTCCAGATCAAGGGAAAGCGCGTGGAGTTTGAGGACTCGATCAAAGCGGCGCACCGCAAACTGAAAACCAGCTTTTTCCGCTGGCTGGTCAGCAACCGCCCGCAGAACCTGATCACCGGCCCCATCATCTACAGCATGATTTTTCCGCTGATGCTGCTGGACTTGTGCGTGAGCTTTTACCAGTGGAGCTGCTTTCCGATTTACGGCATCACCAAAGTGCGCCGCGGCGACTACCTGGTGTATGACCGTGCCCAACTGCAGTACCTCAATTTCATCGAGAAATTCCACTGCTTCTACTGCGAATACGGCAACGGGCTGATGGGCTACATGCGTGAAATCCTGGCCCGCACCGAGGCCTATTTCTGCCCAATCAAGCATGCCCACAAGATCCTGGGCACCCATGGCCACTACAACCGGTTTCTGGACTACGGCGATGCCGCCGACTACGAAGCCCGACTGGAAGCGTATCGCGTTGCCCTGGGCAAGCTGAAATAAGCCGTCACCGTCAACAACCAGGAGCCCGGGCGGCAGAGCGTTCTGCTGCCCGGGCTCCTAGCGCATCTCAAAGGCTTCCTGGTGAAAACGGGGCCGCCAACCCAGTGCGGCCATGCCTTGGCGCAAGGCGTCTGCCAGTCCCGTCGGTCCGCAGAACCAGATTTCCGTATGGCTTGACACCCCCAATGCGCTTGCCGTCAATTTGGCGCCGTGCCGCGCATCATGAATATGCAGCCGGACCGATGGCAAAGCGGCACACAAACTCAGCAAACGCGGCACGAAAGCGTCGGTGGCCTGATCTCGGGTGCAGTAATGCAGCTCGGCCTCAGGGGACTTGTCGGGCGTGGCCTGCATCGCCTCCAGCCAAGCCAGGAAAGGTGTGACGCCAATGCCGCCGGCGATCCAGATCTGCCTGGCCCGCGGCTTGCGCCGGCCGATGTCAAAGCGACCGTAAGGCCCTTCCACACGCACGCTTTGTCCCGGCTGCAGACGCCGGGCCAGACTGCGGGTGTAGTCGCCCAGGGCCTTGATCTGGAAGTGCACCAGGTGGTCGCCCTGATGGGCGCTGGCAATGGTGAACGGATGCGCGCCCTCTTTGTCGTCAAAGGTGACAAAAGCAAACTGACCCGCGCGGTGGCCTCGCCAGCCGGAGTTCAGGCGACAGACCACCGTGGTGACGTCGGGCGCCAATTGCTCCACCGCCACGATCTCGCCGGGGGTTTCGCGGGCCTTGCCGATGCGGTTCAGCAGGGCGTGCGCTGCCCCGTAAACACCGGCGCTGAGCAGCACAAGCAGCAAGGCACCCACCGGCTGGGCCCAATAGCTACTCGGCGCAAGCATTGCCGCGTGAAAAGCCAGCATCAAATACAGCACCGGCATGGCGCGGTGCAGGAAACGCCAAGGCCGGTAGGGAAACCGCTTCCACAAGGTGATCACCAGCATGGCCAGCAGCGCGTAAATGGCCCATTCGCCCATGTCTTTGGCCAGACCACGCAACACGTCCATCAAGCCAGCGAAAATTTCCTGCGGCACGCGGCCCTGACGGCCAATCATGGCTTTCAGGATGTCGCCGGACATCTCGATCAGCCAATGCAGCGCGGCAAAGCCGACCGCCAGAATGCCGGCCCACTTGTGGCTGCGGTAAATGCGGTCCATGCCACCCAAAGGAGCTTCCAGCCACACCGGCCGCGTCGCCAAAAACATGGCCAGCGACATCATGGCAACCGACAGCAGACCGCTCAGGTAAAGCAGCTCCTGGCGTGCGAGCCACAGCGGATGAACAGCCGCGGACGCTACGACCTGGCTAAACGCCCAGCCCCAGGCGAGGGCGACCAAAGCAATCAGGCTGGCAAGCAAGGTTTTCATGGGGACGCACTCAAAACCGCAAGGCTCAGTCTTCGTAATAGCCGCGTTCGGCGCTGGCATGGCAGGCAGTGCAATTGGCCTTGCTGCGCACCTTGCTCTGCTTCCATTCCGATGCCGCGACTTCCCGATGCTCCCTGACCCAATGCGGCAGTTCGGTGATGCGCAATGGGGATTGGCTTTGCGGCAGACCGCTCAGCAGCTTGGTGCCGTAACGCTTGCCCGCCTGGTCGGCGGCATGGGTCGTCAGGTAGTCGGTGATTTTCTTGGCAGTGACGGGGTCCACGCTGGCATCGGCACCAAAGTGATGCTGCAGGTCGCCCATCATGCGCGTCCAGGAGCGGGCCGGCAGCATGGAAGGAGCAAACGCCAAGTGGCAGCTGCCGCACTCTTCCTTGACCACGGCGTCAGTGACCGGGGCATAAAAGTGGCCACCACCAGCCTGGGCGCGACCCAGTACCAGAGCAGAAAAACCAATCACGAGCAGGCCCAGGGCAAGCGGACGGTAGGGGATGTTCATAGGAGATTCCTTGGGAGGTGATGATGAAATTACTGGCTGGCCATGAAGCTCAACCAGTCGCCTTTTTCCCGGGCACTACATTCACGGCCCATGACTTCGGTGCAGTTGCGCTTAAACCATTTCTCGACCTTGACCGGGTCGGTGTAGCGCGCAGGCGAGACCGACACCGCCATCGGCTCGATGGTCTTGCCGGTCGGCGTTCTTCCTGGCGCACGAGGGTCGTGGCCATGGCAGCTGGCGCAGGTGGGGGTGTCTGGCTTGCCGCCGGTAAAGGCTTGCAGGAAGAGGGCCTTGCCACGCGCCGCGGAAAAGCCCGTCACCGCCGGGTCGGCCGCCTTGGCTGCGCTGGCATACTGCGCCAACAGATCGTCACGGGGACCGGCCATGGCGCTGCTGGCCAGGCTCAGTGACAGGACCGCCGTCAGCAGCGTGATCGTCAGGTTGGGGTGCATAGTCGCTTCCTTGTTAGGTTGGTATGAAGCGACTATGCACAGGGTCAACTGAACGCAAGGTGAACCATCTGTTCATCCTACGTTCAGCTTGGCAGGGTATAAAAGCAGGCTTCACCGTGTCAGGTCCAACGGGTCACCCAGCCATGCAACACCAGAATGCCAGCAAATCAAACCAAGCCAAGGCGTCAGCCCGACCCTGGCGCGCGCAGCTGCTTGTGCTGTGCGCAGTGGCCCTCATGGGCGTCAGTGGCATGGGCCGGGCCGAGAGCGACCATGACCGGGCACGTCAGGCGCTGGAGGCCGGAGCGGTGCTGCCGCTGGGCACCATCCTGGAGCGCATTGGGCGCGACAACCCGGGCCAGGTGCTTGATGTGGAGCTGGACCTTGAAAAACACGGCGGCCTGGAACGCTGGATTTACGAGATCAAACTGCTGCGCACGGGTGGCGCACTGGTCAAACTTGAGGTCGACGCCCGCACTGGCAGCGTGATCAGCCGCAAAGTCAAGGACTGACATGATCGCAATAAACAAGGGCCAAGCATGCGCATCCTGATTGTCGAAGACGAACCCACCTTGCTGGCGCAGCTGGCCGAAGGAACCCGCGCCGCAGGCTATGCGGTTGACCTGGCCGACAACGGCGTAGACGCCCACTTCATGGGCGACACCGAACCCTACGACGCCGTGCTGCTGGACCTCGGGCTGCCCAAGCTCGACGGCATTTCGGTACTGCGCCAATGGCGTGCTGCGGGGCGCAACATGCCGGTGTTGATTTTGACGGCGCGCGATGGCTGGCATGAAAAAGTGGCTGGTATCGATGCCGGTGCCGACGACTACCTGAGCAAACCCTTTCATATGGAAGAGTTGCTGGCACGGCTGCGCGCCCTGATACGCCGGGCCGGAGGCCACGCCAGCGCCGAGCTGGTCTGTGGCCCGCTGAGCCTGGACACCCGCCACAGCCGCGTCATCGTGGCGGGCCAGGTGCTGAGCCTGACCAGCCACGAATACCGTGTGTTGGCCTACCTGATGCACCACCGCAACGAAGTGGTGTCGCGCAGCGTGCTGGTCGAGCACATTTATGCGCAAGACTTCGACCGTGACTCCAACACCGTAGAAGTCTTTGTTGCCCGGCTGCGCAAGAAGCTGCCCGCCGGCATGATTGAAACCGTGCGCGGTCTGGGCTACCGCCTGCGCAACGCGTCATGAACCTGTTGCGTCTGCGCCGCTCACTGCGCGTGCGCCTGCTGGCGGGCACGCTGTTCTGGATTGCGGCCTCCATCCTGGTGGCCGGCTGGGGCCTGGGCACGTTGTTTCGCCAACACGTCACCGCCCAGTTTCATGCCGACCTCACCAGCCAGCTCGACCAGCTCAGCGCCCAGCTCGCGCTGGATGACCAGGGCCGCCCGCAACTCACGCAGCTGTCTGGTGACCCGCGCCTGACCCGGCCTTATTCGGGCTACTACTGGCAGGTCGATCAGTTGGCCAGCGGCGCTGCCACACAAGCAACGGCCGTGGGTCAACTGCGTTCGCGCTCGCTCTGGGACCATGTGCTGACCCTGCCCACAGACGTCCTGCGCGACGGTGCCACGCACCAGCACCGGGTCATGGGACCGCAGGGCCAGATGCTGGGTTTGGTTGAGCGCAGTTTGCGCATCGACGACAGCCCGGATGGTCAAGCCCGCACATTTCGTCTGATGGCAGCCGCCAACGAACACCTGATGCTGGAACCCGTGGAGCGCTTCAACGGCATGATGTGGCTGGCGCTGGGTGTGCTGGCGGCGGGCCTGATGCTGGCTGCCGTGGTGCAGGTGGTGGTGGGCCTGGCCCCCTTGCGCCGCTTGCGCGCCGCGCTGGCGCAGGTCCGTCACGGCGAGACGCAGCAGCTCGAAGGGGCGTTTCCGATGGAGATCATGCCGCTCATTGATGACTTCAACAAAGTGCTGACGCAAAACGCCGAAGTGGTGGCCCGCGCACGCACCCATGCCGGCAACCTGGCCCATGGGCTCAAAACCCCTTTGACGGTGCTGGCCAATGCGGCCGAGGCCGCGCGTGACAAAGGTCCTGCCGCCGCCGCACTGGCCCAACTGGTGACCGATCAAGTCACGCTTGCCCGCCAACAGGTCGACTACCACCTGAGCCGCGCCCAAGTGGCCGCCAACAGTCGCCTGCCCGGTGTCAAAACAGCATTGCAACCCGTGGTGGATGGCTTGGTCCGGGCGATGCGCCGCATTCATGCCGAGCGGCAATTGACGCTCACGGCCGGCCCTTTTGCAGCGGTGCTGGGCTTTCGCGGCGAAGCGCAAGACTTGCAGGAAATGCTCGGCAACCTGGTCGACAACGCCTGCAAATGGGCGGCCCAGCGCGTCGACATACAGGCACTGCGCCGTGCCGAGACCTTGGTCATCACCATCGACGACGACGGTCCGGGGCTGGCTGCCGATCAGCGTGATCGCGTCATGCAGCGCGGCGTGCGGGCCGACGAGCAGGTGCCAGGCTCGGGCCTGGGCCTGGCCATCGTCGGTGACCTGGCCCGCCTGTACGGCGGACAGGTGACGCTGGCCGATGCGCCCCTGGGGGGCTTGCGGGCCGTGCTGGAGTTGCCCGCGACAACCTGATCTCTTGTGGGTCAGACCACACTCGAACAACGTGATTCATTGCGGGTCAGACCACTCGCGTAGCGACGTGCTCTGACCCCAACTGATTAGCTACCCCAACTGTCTAATTGGAAGTCCGGCGATTCAGCAGCGCGTACAACACAATCGCGCCAAAAGTGGCGGTACCGATGCCACCCAGCGCAAAGTCACCAAACTTCAGGGTGAAGTCACCGGTGCCCAAAATCAGCGTGATGGCGGCCACGATCAGGTTCTTGTTGTCCGAAAAATCCACCTTGTTCTCAACCCAGATGCGGGCACCAGCCACCGCAATCAGGCCAAACACCACAATGCTGACACCCCCCATCACCGGCAGCGGAATGGTCTGGATCACGGCACCAAACTTGGGGCTAAAACCCAGCACCACGGCCAGCAAAGCCGCCACCAGGAACATGGCGGTCGAGTAAATTTTGGTGGCCGCCATCACGCCAATGTTCTCGGCGTAAGTGGTGACACCGGTGCCGCCGGCACTGCCGCTGACCATGGTGGCCACGCCGTCGCCAATGAAGGCCCGGCCCATGTAGACATCGAGGTTCTTGCCAGTCATGGCCGTCACGGCCTTGATGTGGCCCAGGTTTTCAGCCACCAAAATAATGGCCACCGGGGCAATCATCAGCATGGCCTTGGAGTCAAACACCGGCGCGGTAAAACCGGGCAGGCCCAGCCAGGCGGCGTTCAACAGGCCGCTCAGGTCCATCGGCTTGCCCAGGCCCAGGCCGTTGGTCAGCACGGCATAAAGCAGGCTGGCCACCAGCAGGCCGACCAGAATCAGCAGGCGCTGCACCATGCCGCGGGTGAACACTGCCACCAGCGCCACGCAAACAAAGGTGGCGGCTTGCATCCAGCTGTCAAAGTTATTGGCCGCCATGTTCTTGATCGGCACGCCGGCCAGGTTCAGGCCAATCACCGCCACCACCGAGCCGGTCACCACGGGTGGCATCAATTTTTCGATCCAGCCGGTGCCCGACACCTGCACCAGCAAGCCGATGACGGTGTACAGCGCACCGCAGGCGATGATGCCGCCCAGTGCCACGCCCATGTTGGGGTTCAGGCCCTTGCCCGCGTAACCGGTAGCCGCGATCACCACGCCTATGAAGGCAAAGCTCGAACCCAGGTAGCTGGGCACCTTGCCGCCGGTGATGAAAAAGAAAATCAGCGTGCCGATGCCGCTCATCAAAATGGCCAGATTAGGGTCAAAACCCATCAAAATCGGCGCCAGCACAGTGGCGCCAAACATGGCAATCACGTGCTGCATGCCCATCACGGTGGTTTGCGCCCAGGGCAGGCGCTCGTCGGGGGCAATCACGCCGCCTTGCCGCAGGATGTCAGGGCTCTTTTCGGTCCAGTCAAATAAGCTCATGGAGTTCCTTGGTTGTTGTCTTGAGGGAGAGCGTCAGGGGCCAACTTTTTTAGCCACACGGTCAAAGCTGAATTGTGTCACGCCGGGTGTATAACCTAGGCCCCTTCATCGTCATCGCAACAACAAGGAATCTCAGTCATGGGCGCGCAGTGGAAAGCAAAAGGTAAGGAATTGGCGGCAAATACCCGGGGCCGGGTTTTTGGCAAATTGTCCAAAGACATCATGCTGGCGGCCCGCAACGGTGCCGACCCTGCCGCCAACTCGCGTCTGCGGCTGCTGGTGGAACAGGCGCGCAAGGTTTCCATGCCCAAGGACACGCTGGACCGCGCCATCAAAAAAGGCGCAGGCCTGACCGGCGAGGTGGTCAATTTTGAACGTGTGATTTACGAGGGCTTCGCGCCGCACCAGGTGGCCGTCATGGTCGAATGCCTGACCGACAACCTGAACCGCACGGCACCCGAGATGCGCGTGCTGTTTCGCAAAGGACAGTTGGGTACCTCGGGCTCGGTCGCCTGGGACTTCGACCATGTGGGCATGATCGAGGCCGAACCCATCACCAAGGATGCCGATGCCGAGCTGGCCGCCATCGAGGCCGGCGCCCAGGACTTCGAGCCAGGCGAGGAAGAAGGCAACACGCTGTTCCTGACCGACCCCACCGACCTTGACCTGGTGAGCCGGGCCTTGCAGGCGCAGGACTTCAACGTGCTGTCAGCCAAATTGGGTTACAAGCCCAAGAACCCGGTGGATCCGGCCAGCTTGAGCCCGGCGCAACTTGAAGAAGTGGAAAACTTCCTGGCCGCCATTGATGACAACGACGACGTGCAGAACGTCTACGTCAGCCTGGCCGGCCAGGCGTGACCCAACGCGTCAGCGCGGCTGAGCTTACTTGAACCCCACCCGGTCCAGCATTTGCTGCACCTTGATCTGGTTCATGCCGACCGCGCTGATCGGCACCAGTTCGCGCTTGAAACTGCCGCCCGACATGGCTTGCAGGGCCGGGTTATCAAACTGCACCCCCTTGGTCACCGGCCACTCGTTGTTGCCATCGGCAAAGTGTTTTTGCGCTGACGGGCTCACCAGGTATTCCAGAAATTTGACGGCGTTGTCCTGATTTTTGGCGTAGCGCGCCACGGCCCCACCGGCAATGTTGACGTGGGTTCCCCAGCTGCTCTGGTTCGGGAACATCACCTTGACTTTGCTGGTGATGGCCAGTTCGTCGGCCTTGTCTGATCGCATCAAACGCGCCAGGTAATAGGTGTTGGTGACCGCAACGGCGCATTCACCTGAAGCAACGCCCTTGATTTGATCGGTGTCGCCCCCTTTGGGCGAACGCGCCATGTTGTCGAACAGGCCCTTGAGCCAGACTTCGGTTTTGGCTGGGCCCAAGTGTTCGGTCATGGCACCAAACAGGCTCAGGTTGTAGGGGTGGGAGCCCGAGCGAATGCACAGCTTGCCCTTGAGCTTGGGGTCGGCCAGTTTTTCGTAACTGTCCACGTCCGTCGCGCTGACCTTGCCCGGGTCATAGACCACCACGCGCGCGCGGGTCGACAGGCCAAACCAGGGCGTGCCGCCGTTGTCGGTCGGCTTGGCGCGCAAATTGGCGGGAATGGCATCTTCGAGCACTTTGGACTTGACGGGCTGAAACAGGCCATCGACCTCGGCGCGCCACAAACGTGAGGCGTCCACCAGCAAGATCACATCCGCCGGGGAGGCACTGCCCTCGGCCTTGAGGCGCGCCAGAATGCCGGCATCATCGGCATCCACGCGGTTGATCTTGATGCCGGTGGTTTTTGTGAACTGGCTGTACAGCGCCTCGTCGGTGGGGTAGTGACGCGCTGAATACAAATTTAAAACAGGTTCCGCCGCCTGGGCCAGACCCATGCTCAAGCCAAGGATTGCCAAAGAAAATTGACTGAGAGATCGAACCATGAAAGACTCCGCAAGTGAATGAATGGCGCTAGTATATATCAAATGCGAATCATTCTCATTATTGTTTGGAGCAGCATTTTATTTTTTATACGGACACTCGCTTTTGATGCAGCGTGCATAGAGGCTCAACGCATGGTCCTCGATGTCAAACCCCTGGGCCTTGGCAATCTTTTTCTGCCGCGCTTCGATCTCGGCGTCAAAAAATTCCTCGACCCGGCCGCAGTCCATGCAAACAATATGGTCATGGTGCTTGCCTTCGTTGAGTTCAAAGACAGCCTTGCCGTTCTCGAAATTGCTGCGGCTCAAAATGCCCGCTTGCTCAAACTGCGTCAGCACCCGGTAGACCGTGGCCAGCCCAATATTGACCTTGTCTGCCAGCAGAATCTTGTAAATGTCTTCGGCGCTCATGTGGCGCTGCGACGCCGTTTGAAACAATTCCAGAATGGTCTGGCGCGGCCCGGTGACCTTGAGGCCGGTGTCTTTGAGCGTGTGCATTTTTTCGTTCATGGTGAGACCAAGCCTCAGGTTAGGGGTGATACGGTGCCAGATGCCTGTCGGCGCAGCGCAGCTTATACCAAAGTGCTGCGGTTTTAACACGCTGACCGGCAATGGGAGCGATTCAAAGTGATCTCACGTCTCTCCATAGAAGGCATGACGCCAAACCCGGCACGGCGACCGGGCCATGCGCATGCGGTTTTGGGGGCAAATCACCGTACCTGAGCACCTGACTGGCGGGTCGTTTATGTCGAACTCCAGTCGCATGAAATCAGTAGGGGGATGCGTTTTGCGAAGGTAGAGGAGGAAGTCCGCGCAGCGGACGGGGGACACGCAGCAAAGCGCATCGCCCGACTGATTGGGAAAGCA
>JAQSDS010000402.1:386-17113 GCA_029946045.1 Rhodoferax sp. | reverse complement strand
AGTTCGATAGTCGCCCCTTCGGAGTCAAACTCGGCGGCCAGCTCGCGCACAATGTCATTGATGTCCATCGTCACCGTGTCCTCCAGGTCAATCGGACGCGAGAAATCGGTAAATTGCTCAATGACCCGGTTCATCTCCCTGATCAGCCTGACGGGTGAGGCACTGATGTCCAGAGACACGTCCAGGTCCATGGACAAACGCAGCCGCGTCAACAGCGACCGCAAATCATGGGACACACCGGCCAGCATCAATTCGCGCTCGGCATCCGACTGCAACAGCCGCTGCTTCATATCGTCCAGGCGCTGCTTCAGCACAGCGATATCGTCCTGCCGTGGCGCCGCCAGCGGAAAAGCTTTGTCGGCTGTTCGTTCGTCACGTCCCACCTGCTCAATCACGGCGCCCAGGCCATTGAGTTTGCGGCGCAACTGCCCCAGCAAAAAGGCGGCGCTGACGAAAACCAGCGCCAAAAAACCCAATGCAGCGGCGGCCCAGAGCATGGTGGGCACGGTCGCATACTGCCCCACCGGAATGCGAAGCCAGCGCGGCGGCGCATCTGGCGTCAGGAGCTGCGCCCATAACTGCGGCGACGCGCCGGGCGTGAATTCGATGCGGTGGCGCGGCAGGCGCTGGCGCAGGCTGGTCAGGAAAATCTTGACCAGGGGCTGCGGCGAGTCCTGCAGCAGCCACTGGGCCGGGTCGTCCTCGGTCATGGCACCTTCACTCAAGACGTGGATCTTCTTGAGGTAAGCATCACGCTCCAGCGCCGGCAAGGCTTCCACAGCCGCACTGACGCTGGCAATCTGGGCCGCAAACACCCTGCTCAGCATCTCGGCCCGGGGCACCTGCACAAAGAAATAAAACGCACCCACGGCCGCACCCAAAGCCGTTGCAACAACAGCCCCGATCAGCAGCATGTTGACTGCAAAAGTGGACCGGTGCCAGCTCGGCGACCAGAACGCCAGGCGCATCAGCAGGGGCTTATAGAGAAAAAAACTCATGTTGCGGGCCAAGCCGCGTACGGGTACCCCGGCACAAACGAATAACCCACGCCCCAGACAGTCCGGATCAGCTTGGGATTCTTGTAATCGTCCTCGATCAATCGGCGTAAGCGCAGAATCTGGACATCGATGCTGCGCGGGCTGACATCGGTACCGTACTCACGTGACAGGGCAATCAGTTTGTCGCGCCCCAGCGGGCGATTGGCATGCTTGACCAGCACACAGAGCAGCGAGTGCTCCGCGGCCTTGATGCCCACCTCAACACCGCTGCGGAGAAGCCGCACACTGTCGAGCGAGACTTCCCACTCGCCGAACTGCGCCCGGTGACCTGCGGGTTGGTAGACGCGCCCACCGCTCTGAAGTTGGCGCGCCCGAATCTGCGCCTTGATGCGCGCCACCAACTCACGTGGCTCGAAGGGCTTTGCGAGGTAATCATCGGCACCCATTTCAAGCCCGACCACCCGGTCGACCGTATCGCCCCGCGCAGTGAGCATCAGGATCGGGATGATTTCGCCCTGCTCGCGCAAGCGCCGGCAGACCGACAGGCCATCCTCGTCGGGCATCGAAATGTCGAGCACCAGCAAATCGAACGCTTCCCTGGTGAGCAAGCGCAACAAGGCTTTGGCGTCCGCCACGGTGCGCACGACCATGCCCTGCGATGACAGATAGCGCTCCAGCATGGAGCGCATCTCTGCTTCATCATCCAGAACTATGATCTTCATGCAGAGAACCCTTTGAATTCGACTTTGGAGTCTGATTATCCCGGGGAAAGCCACCTACCTTCGCTCCGCAGCCCTCAAGCTAGCCTAAACTGCAGGTCTTCCACCTGCTCACCTGCCTCATGCGCTCTGACCAATTTCCCGACAACGACGAAGACAGCCAATTCAGTCCCGCCGAGCGCGGCGCCGCGGCGTCACGCTCCACCTGGGTCAGCGTGGCCGTGAATCTGGTCCTCACCATTGCCCAGATTGCGGTCGGCATCCTGGCCAAGTCACAGGCCTTGATCGCCGACGGTATTCACACGCTGTCTGACCTGGTGGCCGACTTTGTGGTGCTGTTTGCCAATCACCACAGCCAAAAGGACGCTGACGAAGACCACCCTTACGGCCACCAGCGTTTCGAGACCGCGGCCTCCCTGGTGCTAGGCGCCTTGTTGCTGGCGGTGGGCCTGGGCATGCTGTGGTCGGCTGCCGCAAAATTGCAAAATCCCGCTTCAATCGCCACCGTGCACATCACCGCCCTGTGGGTGGCAGCGGGCGCACTGGTGGCCAAGGAGCTGCTGTTTCGCTACATGTTGTCGGTGGCCAAACGTGTCAAAAGCAGCATGCTGGTGGCCAACGCCTGGCACGCCCGCTCGGACGCCGCGTCCTCTCTGGTGGTGGGTCTGGGCATCATCGGCAACCTGCTGGGTTACCCCATTCTTGACCCGATCGCCGCTGCCATCGTGGGCTTCATGGTGACCAAAATGGGTTGGAGTTTTGGCTGGGATGCACTGCATGACCTGATGGACCGCGCGGTGGACACGGCCGAGGTGCAAGCCATTCGCCAGACCCTGGTGGACACCCCCGGCATCAGCAATGTGCACGATGTACGCACCCGCAAAATGGGCGACATGATTGTGGTGGACGCGCACCTGGAAGTGGATGCCACCCTGAGCGTGGAACAGGGCCACGACATTGCCGTGGCGGCCCGCGACCGCGTCATGCAGCGCCACCGTGTCATCAACATGATGACCCATGTGGACCCCTACAAACGGCCCGACCGGGACCACGCCGCACCCGGTCGCGCCTTCGCAAAATGAACCACCCCAATTCTTCGTCTAACGCAGCACCACCAAGCATGCGGTTTTGTAGCAAACAATCAAACATCAGGTAAAGCTCGCGCTTCAAACCTAGGGTTAACCCTAGGTTCGGTTATGATGCAGCGCACCATTCTCACGCCAGCGAACTAGAGGACGGGCATTAACCAGCGGAGTTTTTTATGCGTTCGTATTTCGTTGCAGCCACCCAACCCAATGTCGGCCTGACCTCGGTTTCACTCGGTCTCTTGCGGGCACTACAACGGCGCGGACTGAAGGTTGCGTTTGTCAAACCCGTCACCAAACGGACCCCCGACACCGAGCCATCGGTGCTGTTCGCACGCGACATCTGCAAGGTCGTGAGCACCCCAGACCCTTTGCCCATGAGTCGGGTGACGCAATACGTCACCAGTGGCAGGACCGATGAATTGCTTGAAGAAATTGTCAGTCTGGCCATGTCCTGCACCGACGGAGCCGATGTGCTAGTGGTCGAAGGCATTCACGCCGACCCGAGCCGGGCTTTCATTCCGCGCTTGTCTGCAGACATTGCCAGAAGCGTGCAGGCCGACGTGGTGCTTGCCGCGAGCGGGGCGGACGCTGAAGGCATCGCCCAAACCAATTACATGATCGCCCAGGTCCGCAAGGCGGGACGCAAGGTGGTGGGCGTCATTTTCAACCGCGCAGCGCCCGGTTTCGACCGCGCCGCCGTCGGCCAACAGCTGGGCGGCGTGCCGATCTGGGGTGTCATCGAAAACAATCCGGCGCTGTCAGCGCCACGCACACTCGACGTGGCCCGCCATTTGGGCGCCGAGGTCATGATTGAAGGTCAGATTGCAACCCGGCGCGTGCGCGATACGGTGCTGGCAGCGCGCTCGGTCACCGAGGTCATCCCGCGCCTCACGCCCGGAGCGCTGGTGATCAGTGCTGGCGACCGCGACGACGTCATTCTGGCCACCGCTTTGGCGGAAAGCAACGGCATTGAGCTGGCAGGTTTGATTCTGACCCATCAAAGCTTCATCAGTCCGCGCATTGAGCGTTTTGGATCGCGCGCATTCCATGGTGGCTTGCCGGTGTTGCGCACCGATGGCGACAGTTTCGAGACCGCCGCGCGCATCAGCCGTTTGCCTCTGGCGGTACCGCAGGACGATTTGAGCCGCATGGATACCGTGATCGACAGCATGGCTGAGCAACTCGACGGTGACGCGATATGCGCCGGCCTGGAAGTGGCTGCTTCGACCCGCATGTCACCGCCAGCCTTCCGTTACCAACTGATCCAGAAGGCGCGCGCAGCCAACAAGCGCATTGTGCTGCCCGAGGGCGATGAACCACGCACGATCCGTGCTGCGGTGATCTGCACCCAGAAAGGGATCGCGCGCTGCGTGCTGTTGGGGCAGCGCAAGGTGATCCGCTCGGTCGCCGACTCGCTGGGCATCGAATTGCCGCCAGGACTTGAGATTCTTGAACCCAATCAGATCGCTGAACACTACGTCGCACCCATGGTGGCGCTGCGCAAAAGCAAAGGCCTCACGCCTGGCCAAGCCCTGGCCGCGCTGGAAGACAGCGTCGTGCTGGGCACCATGATGCTGGCGATGGACGACGTCGATGGCTTGGTCAGCGGTGCGGTTCACACCACGGCCAGCACAATCCGCCCGGCCCTGCAATTGATCAAGACGGCACCGGGATCGACCATTGTGTCGTCCTGCTTTTTCATGCTGATGCCAGAGCAGGTGCTGATCTATGCCGATTGCGCCGTCAACCCGGACCCAACCGCTCAGGAACTGGCCGAAATCGCCAAACAGAGCGCCGACAGCGCACGTGCCTTCGGTGTTGAGCCCAAAGTCGCGATGATCAGCTACAGCACCGGTGCCTCCGGAGCAGGTGACGACGTCGAGAAGGTACGCGTTGCCACCGAACTGGCCCGAACCAAATGGCCCCAGTTGGTGATCGACGGCCCGATGCAGTACGACGCCGCCACCGTGCGCGAAGTTGCCGCGCAGAAGGCACCGGGCAGTGCCGTGGCGGGTCAAGCCACTGTTTTTGTGTTCCCTGACCTCAACACCGGCAATACCACCTACAAGGCCGTGCAACGTTCGGCCAACGTCGTGTCGGTAGGCCCGATGCTGCAGGGCTTGCGCAAGCCGGTGAACGATTTGTCGCGCGGCGCGCTGGTGGACGACATCGTTTTCACCATTGCACTGACAGCCATCCAGGCGGAGTCCATGGCGCACCCATGAGACCGGGTCGGCTGAGGGCCTGACCCTGTCAGCTGCTCATTTTTTAACCACTTTCAAGCGCGGTACTTTTTTGGTCTGGGTCGTCCTGGCCTGACCGCTTTCATCGAGGCAGAGCAAGGCGTCCACCGAAGCCATGAAACGGTTGAGGTAAGCCGGCGATAGCTCGCGCATCAGCGCCAGCGAGCGCAGCACCAACATGTGCGAATTGATGGGCCCGGCGTTCCTTGGCGCCTGATCCAGCGCCTGAGCCACCTGCTTGTCGACGCTGAGCTTGGACCAGGTCGCGCGAAAATGCTGCACGCTTTTGAGCTCGGGGCGTGCGCCGTTGGCGCGGCACCAGGCACCGGCATCAACCGGTTGCGGCGCTTGCTGCACGATGTAACGAAGCAGCTCGCCCAACGGGGCAGGAGGCACGCTACCGGGTTGGCGGGCGACGTGATGCCGGGCCGCCTTTTGCGCCTGCTCAAAGCGTCCCTGCAAACGCTGCAGCCCCTGTGCCAACCTGACTTCGAGCAGGCGCCTGACCTCGCCTTGCTCCCTGGCCACGCGCTCAGACAGCGTCTGCAGGTAACGAAAAGTCACAGCATCAAAGTCTGCCGCACCCGCCAGCCGCAGGCCAGCCAGTTGCGCGCCGAGATCCTGCGCCGGCTCAGTCATGGTGTTGCGTTGGCAGCATTGGTCTTGGGGACGGGTGCCATTTCAACGCGCCGGTTTTGTTGGCGTGCCGCCTCATCGCTGTTGGGTGTGACCGGCTGCTCGGCTCCAAAGGCGGCTGCAAAGACCATGGCCGAGGGCATACCCTCCTCAATCAAAGCCCGCGTCACCGTCAAGGACCGTTGGGCCGACAACTCCCAGTTGTCGACAAAACGCGCGTTGCCCTCGCGGATCGAGCGGTCATCGGTGAAGCCGCTCACCATCAACAGCTCATTGCGCGACACCAGATAGGCACGCAGCGGCGGCACCAGGCTGTTGAGCAATTGCCGCCCCTCGGGCTGCAATTGGTCGGAATTCAACGCGAACAAAACGCGGCCACTGATGCCAATGCGGCCGTTGTTCAGGGTAATGCGTCCCGTGGCCAGCGGAATCGCCAAGGCTTTTTCAAGCGTCATGCGCCGCTGCTCCTCGACTTTGCGTTTGTTGATTTCCGCATCCAGGCTGGTGGCCAATTCCAGCTGGACGCCCATGACCGCAACCAGGATCAGCACAAACGCGCCCAGCAAGCCCGACATCAGGTCGCCAAAAACGGCCCAGACCGGCGCGGTTTGCTCAACACCTTCGCTGTTGTCCATCAGTTCACCTCTTGCGCCAAAAGGGCCTGCCTGGCCGGGAGTTGGCGCAGTTCGTCAAAAATTTCCTTTTGCGACATCAGGCTCAGATCAATGATTTCACGGGCCTGGGCCACGTAGTAGGCCAGTTGGTCATCGCTGCGGGCCATCGATTTGTCCATGGCGCCTTCAATGCGTTGCAATTGACCCACCAGTTTGGCGTTGGCCTCGCTGAAGGCACTCACCGCAAAACCCAGCGCGTCACTCAAGCTGGCTACATCCACGGCGCTGCTGGTGACCTGGGCCGCCATGTCGGCGAGTTTGTCAGTCTGCTGCTCGACTTGCGTGGCGAACTGGCCGCCAGTTTGCGCAAGTGCCGCGGCCGAGGAGGCCACCAGCGTGCCGATGACTTCACGCTGCTCAAGCGACGCCTGGTTGATGGACGCAAGCAAGGTGTTCAAGGTGACCAGAATACGGCTGCGCTCCTCCAGTAATTCATTGTCGCGCGCCACACTGCTGGATGTTTCCCTGCGCAATTGACCGATCACGTCGGCAGCGGCGCGTGGCGCCTCCGAGGCGGTCTCGATGAGCCGCCTGATCGGGTCTTCCAATGCTGTTCCCAGCGTGCTCAAGTGGGCAGTCACCGCAATCTGCAAGTCGCCCAGGCGCGCCACGGCCGCATCGCCCCGCAACGCTTCCTGGTCGCGCAGCACACCGAGCTCGGTCTGCAGCAAACTGAGCAACTGCCTCATGCGCGCGTCATGCTGCGCCAGCCATTGCGACTCGGAGGCCATGCGGGAGCGAATCAGCGCCTCCGAGCTGCTGGTCAGGCGCTGGATGTCGCTGAGCGTGCTGCTGGCGTGGGTCTGTGCGTTGATGGTGATCTGCTCGGCGGTCTGGGCCAGCGCCGTGCAAATCTGCTGCTGCTGCGTAAACGTCTGCGCGCCAGCCTGCTGCCACTCCCGCTGGAGCGTGGCCGCCATGTTCTCCAGCGACGCGCGCCACGCCGCCTGTTGCTGCCGCTCTTGCGTGGCCTGATCAGACTGCAGATTGGCATAGGCCGCGGTGACCGTGGCAGCGGTCTCAATCAGCCGGGCCGACAGCCCGTCGAGTTGTACCTGCGTGCTGCCGATCACGCGCTGGTGCAGTTCCCTGGCGTCTTGGGCCATGCCCGACAAAGCCGCCTCGAGCACCGGCTTGAGGCTCTCGCCGGCCACCTGGGCGCTTTGCGTCAGGCTGTCCTTGAGCGATTGGTCCACCGAGGCGGCCAATTCACGGTACATGCCTTTGACCTCACCATGAAAGCCGTCCTGGTTGCTCAGCAGGCGCTGGTTCAATTGCTGGCTCAACTGTTCCATCTGCACCATCATGGCCTGCAATTGATCGACCACCGCAGGCAGGGCGCGGGCCTGGGATTGCAGCGCCTGGTAGGCTTCCTGGCGCTGGTGGCTGAGCGAAAAGCTGCGTAGCGTGGTCGCGATTCTGCTGTCCAGCGCTTGGGCCGCCAACATTCTTTCGCGCCGACTGACAGCCGACATCAGGCCCAGCATGGCAGACGCAGCCACACCCGCCACCGAGGTCCCAAACGCCAGTCCCAGACCCTTGATGGGCGCCGCCAACGCGCTGCGGATGGTTTGCAGATCGGTGCTTCCCTGCAGCGAAAAGGCCGCGCCATTGAGGGTAACGACCATGCCCAAAAACGTGCCCAACATGCCCAGCATCACCAGCAAGCCCACCAGATAAGACGTCAATGCCGGACCAGGCAAGCCGATTCGCTCACCTTCAATGCGCAAACGCACCTGATTCTGCAACGACGGATGCAACTGGCTGAGCCAGTCACCCAGACTAGTCAGCGTGTCGGGCAGGGCCGTCAGCGCCTGCGACAAACTGTTCGTGGCCTGACGAAACTGACGCAATTCCAGCGTGCCAAAGCCATAGACAGCGGCAATCAGCAGCGTCATCACCAAGGCCAGTGGGTGTGAAACCACGAACCCGGCGCCAATCCAGACGACTGCCATGGCACCCAACAAAAAGGCGCCTGAGTACAGATATTTATTCATTGATCTTGTGTCATCCCGTGGTTGAATCCTGGTGGCAGGCTTCCATGAGGCCCAGCACCGGTTGCATGCGAAGTTCCAGTTCGGCCAGCAGCACTGCTTGCATTTCCCGACAAAAGCCGGTCAGCCACGTGTGCGTTTGCGGCTGCACCTGGGCCAACTGCTTGAAACGTTTTTCGAGCAGCACAGGCAGCTTCAGGAGCAGCTTGCTTTCACGCTCGGCGAGGATGCCCTCAAAGGCAGCATCCAGCGCGACCAACTTTCTGAGCCGCGCTGACGACTGGCCAAGCACTTGGCGCACCTGGGCCCGCAAGGCCCGAAGCTTCAATTCGATCTCGCGCTGCTGCGCCAGGTAGTGGCGCCGGTAGGGCTCAAAGCCGGCCGTCGGATCGGTTAACGCATCAGCTTCTGGTGCCGGGAGTTCTGCTTGCGCCCGATCCATCGAACTCACCAGGCCAGCCTGGACGCGGGCTAAAGTCTTGCCAAGCTCGCTGTGTGCGTCGGCCCTCAAGCCGACGGGCAAACCGGGCTGACTGGCCGGGTTGGCGTTGTGCACGGCCGACAGGGTGATGGCGTCGGTGAAGCGCACCCAGGTGCCCAGCTTTTCTGCAAAAGCGGCACCCTGCGCGGCCTTGTCCAGCAAAGACAGGTCAGCGAGCACATGGATCAATCTGGCGCTGTGAAAACTGGTGCGCGTGAGGGCTCGCGTCATGGGCAGGCTCGATCCTGAAGGAGTGATTTTTTGGGGCAAGAACCAAAACGCTCGGTTTGGCTGCCAACTTACGATCATGAGGATGGTGCCCGGGGCCGGAATCGAACCGGCACTCCTTTCGGAGGGGGATTTTGAGTCCCCTGCGTCTACCAATTTCACCACCCGGGCTACGCTTTGAGGCCCGAATTATGGCACAGTGCGGGTTATGAAATATTCAAGCATCGAGGATTTGATCGGCAAGACCCCACTGGTGCGCTTGCAGCGTATTGGGGCCACTGAAAATGCCGCCCGGGGCAATGTCATTCTGGGCAAACTGGAGGGCAATAACCCGGCAGGCTCGGTCAAGGACCGGGCCGCAATGTCAATGATCCGGCGCGCCGAGGAGCGCGGCGACATCAAGCCGGGCGACACCCTGATCGAGGCCACCTCGGGCAATACCGGCATTGCCCTGGCCATGGCGGCGGCCATCAAGGGCTACCGCATGGTCTTGATCATGCCCGAAGACCTGTCGATTGAGCGCGCACAAACCATGAAGGCGTTTGGTGCCGAGCTGATTTTGACGCCCAAAAGCGGCGGCATGGAATACTCGCGCGACCTGGCTGACCAGATGGCCCGTGAAGGCAAAGGCCACGTGCTGGACCAGTTTGCCAACCAGGACAACCCGCGCATCCACGTCGAGACCACCGGTCCTGAAATCTGGGCCGACACCAAAGGCAAGATCACCCACTTTGTGAGCGCCATGGGCACCACCGGCACCATCACCGGGGTGTCACAGTACCTCAAAAAGAAGAACCCGGCCATCAAAATCATCGGCGTGCAACCCACCGAGGGCTCACGCATTCCGGGCATCCGCAAATGGCCGCAAGCCTATTTGCCCAAAATTTATGACCCCACCCATATTGATGAGATGCTCTACGTGAGCCAGGAAGATGCCGAGGAAATGTGCCGTCAACTGGCCCGCGAAGAAGGCATTTTTGCCGGCATTTCAGCCGCCGGGGCGTGCTGGGTGGCCAGGGAAATAGCCAGGCGCGAAAAACATGCGACCATCGTCTTCATCGTCTGCGACCGGGGCGACCGTTATCTGTCCACGGGTGTCTTTCCGGCCTGATGCCGCGCAGCGCTCAAAACTCCAGGAAACCAGCATGCACATCGACAAAGAAATAGATACCAGCGGCCTCAACTGCCCGCTGCCCATCCTCAAAGCTAAAAAGGCGCTGGCCGAGCTGGAGAGCGGCCAGATACTCAAGGTCATCGCCACCGACAGCGGCTCGCTGCGCGACTTTCAGGCCTTTGCCAAACAGACCGGCAACGAGTTGCTGGAGCAGGAAACGCTGGGCATGGCATTTATTCACGTGCTGCGCCGGCGCTAACGCGCTACCCTGCCCTCGTTGTTAGGCCTGCAACCCCAGGCTGCTGATTTCCCCTATTCACTTTGCTGGATTTCCTGGTACGTGTTGCTCTTTTATAAGGTGTATTTAAAATACACCTAAAGGAGAACTTCATGACTTCAATCACCTTGACACCAGCGGCTGCGCAACAGATCCGCACACAAATTGTCAAACACGGCAGCGGCATGGGGCTGCGCGTGGGCCTCAAACCGGTGGGCTGCTCTGGCTATGCCTACACCTACGCGCTGGCCGACGAGGTAGCCGACAACGAGCAACGCATCGAGGCCCACGGGGCGACCGTGCTGATTGCCACCGAGCATCTGGCGAGTCTGGACGGCGCCTGCCTCGACTTTGTCACCGATGGGCTCAAGCAGAGTTTCCAGTTTGACAACCCCAACGTGAGCAACACCTGCGGCTGCGGCGAAAGCTTCAGCCTGAAATCGGCCGCCGGCAAAGGCGTGCTCGCATGAGCGCCGTTCTGCAGAACCTGGTCAACCAGCCCTACAAGCATGGTTTTGTCACCGACATCGAGTCGGACGTGGCGGCCAAGGGTCTGAATGAAGACACCATCCGGCTGATTTCCGCCAAGAAGAACGAGCCTGACTGGCTGCTCGAATTTCGCCTGAAGGCTTTTCGCCACTGGCTGACGATGACCGAGCCCGAGTGGGCCAATGTCAAGTACCCCAAAATCGATTTCCAGGCGATCAGCTACTACGCGGCGCCCAAGCCCAAGGCCAAGCTCAAAAGCATGGACGAGGTGGACCCCGAGTTGCTGCGCACGTTCGAGAAGCTTGGCGTGCCGATGCACGAACGCGCGGCGCTGGCCGGTGTGGCGGTCGATGTGATTTTTGACAGCGTTTCGGTCACCACCACCTACAAGGCCAAGCTGGCCGAGGTCGGCATCATTTTTGGCTCCATCTCCGAGGCAGTGCAAAACCACCCGGAGCTGGTCAAAAAATACCTGGGCACCGTGGTGCCTTCAGCTGACAACTACTACGCCGCGCTCAATTCGGCGGTGTTTACCGACGGCTCGTTCTGCTTTATCCCCAAGGGCGTCAAATGCCCCATGGACCTGTCCACCTACTTCCGCATCAACACCCAGGACACCGGCCAGTTCGAGCGCACCCTGATCGTCGCCGAAGAAGGCGCCTCGGTGTCCTATTTGGAGGGCTGCACTGCACCCCAGTTCGACACCAACCAGCTGCACGCGGCCGTGGTGGAACTGGTGGCGCTGGACAACGCCGACATCAAGTACTCCACCGTGCAAAACTGGTACGCCGGGGATGAAAACGGCGTCGGCGGCATTTATAACTTTGTCACCAAGCGCGGCCTGTGCCGGGGCGTGAATTCGCGCATCTCCTGGACCCAGGTAGAAACCGGCTCGGCCATCACCTGGAAGTACCCGTCGTGTATTTTGCTGGGCGACAACTCGGTGGGCGAGTTTTATTCGGTGGCGGTCACCAACCACCACCAGCAGGCCGACACCGGCACCAAGATGATCCACATCGGCAAAAACACGCGCAGCACCATTGTCAGCAAGGGCATCTCGGCAGGCCAGTCGCACAACAGTTACCGCGGCCTGGTCAAGGTGATGCCCGGGGCTTCAGGAGCGCGCAACTACTCGCAATGCGACTCGATGCTGGTGGGCGATAAGTGCAGCGCCAACACCTTCCCCTACATCCAGGTGCGCAACCCCAGCGCCCAGGTGGAGCACGAGGCATCGACCTCCAAAATTGGCGAAGACCAGATGTTTTATTTTGCCCAGCGCGGCATCGGCGCCGAAGATGCGGTGTCGATGATCATCAATGGTTTTTGCAAGGATGTGTTTCAACAACTGCCAATGGAATTCGCGGTTGAAGCCACCAAATTACTCGGATTCAAATTGGAAGGGAGCGTCGGATGATGATTCAAAACAGCCCAACCCTGCTGGAAGTGCGCGGCCTGCGCGCCAGCATCAACGGCACCGAAATTCTCAAGGGCCTGGACCTGACCGTCAAGCGCGGCGAAGTCCATGCCATCATGGGGCCCAACGGCTCGGGCAAGAGCACGTTTGCCAAGGTGCTGGCGGGCCACACGGCCTACCAGGTCACCGCCGGCGAGGTGTTGTTCAAAGGCACAAACCTGCTGGAACTGGCACCTGAGCAACGCGCCCGTGCCGGCGTCTTTCTGGCCTTTCAGTACCCGATTGAGATCCCCGGTGTCGGCAACAGCCAGTTTTTACGACTGGCCTACAACACGCTGCAGGCCGAGCGCGGCCAGGAGGAACTGGACCCGCTGGAGTTTGACGACCTGGTGCGCGAAAAAATGCAACTGCTGGAGATGAGCCCCGAGTTCCTGCAGCGCAGCGTCAACGAAGGCTTCTCTGGCGGCGAGAAAAAACGCAATGAGATTTTGCAAATGGCGCTGCTGGAACCCAGCCTGGCCATGCTCGATGAAACCGACTCGGGCCTCGACATCGACGCGCTGCGCGTGGTCTCGCAAGGCGTCAACCACCTGGCCAACCAGGACAACGCCATCGTGCTGGTCACGCACTACCAGCGCCTGCTGAACTACATCGTGCCCGACTATGTGCATGTGATGAGCGCCGGGCGAATCATCCGCACCGGTGGCAAGGAACTGGCCCTCGAACTCGAAGAACGCGGTTACGACTGGATCGAAGCCGAGGCCGCCGGGGCGCTGGCATGAGCAGCAGCACCGCATTGGCCACGGAAGCAGGCGTGCTTGAGAGCCTGCTCGCCGGTCTGGCATTGCCGCCACGCAGTGCGGGCCCAGCGCAGCCGGAATGGCTCAAAGCGCTGCGCGGCCAGGCGCTGGAGCGCGTAGGGTGCCTCACGCTGCCCAGCACACATGACGAGGCCTGGCGCTTTACCCCGCTGGCCAACTTTGCGCACCAGTCGTTTCAGCCGCTGCGCACACCCACCCCATTGCAGCCGAATGACATCGCCCAGCTGGTCATCCCGGAGGCGACAACGCGGCTGGTGTTTGTGGATGGCGTGTATGCGCCGCAGCTCTCCAGCGCCAGTCCGCAGGACGGCTTGCTCATGGGCCCACTCGCTGGCCTGACGACCGCGCAGACAGCCAGCCTGGAGCCGCATCTGGGTCAACACGCGCACTTTCAGGACACGCTGTTCAGCGCACTCAACACGGCCTTTTTGCAGGACGCTGCGGTGCTGGTGGTGCCGTGTGACACTGCGCTGGCCGCGCCCGTGCACCTGCTGCATATTTCCACCCAACCCGGGGTGGCCAGCCATCCGCGCCTGTTGCTGCTGGCCGGCGCGGCCAGCCAGCTGACCCTGATCGAAGACTACGTGGCTTTGCACCCGGGCAGTTATTTCACCAACGCGGTGACCGAAGTGGTCGTGGGCGCCCATGCACAGCTCACCCATGTGCGCCTGCAGCGCGAATGCAGCCAAGCCTTTCACCTGGCCAGCTGCGCGGTGTCGCTCGGCGCCGCCAGCCATTACCACGCGGTCAGCCTGGCCTTGGGCGCGCAGATTTCCCGGCTTGATCTCAAGGTGCTGCAAAGCGCCGAGGGCGCGCACTGCACCCTGGACGGCCTGGCATTGATCGGCGGCGAGCAACTGGCCGACACCCACAGCTTCATCGACCACGCCAAGCCGCATGGCACCAGCCGGCAGTTGCACAAATGCATCGTGGGCGGGGCCGCACGCGCCGTGTTCAGCGGCCAGGTGATGGTGCGCCCCGGCGCGCAACAGACCGATTCAGCCCAGTCCAGCCGCAACCTGCTGCTGTCCACCAAAGCGCAGGTCGACACGCAACCGCAACTGGAGATTTTTGCTGACGACGTGAAGTGCACCCACGGCGCCACCGTGGGCCAACTCGACAGCGATGAAGTGTTTTACCTGCAAAGCCGCGGCCTGTCAGAACGCGTGGCGCGCAATCTGCTGACCTATGCCTTTGGCGCCGAAATCATCAACCACATTCCGGTCGCATCACTGCGCCAGCAGTTGGAGCAGACGGTGCTCGAACAAACCACGAGCCAGCCATGAGCCAGCTTTTCAACCCACCCGCCGCCTTCGACGTGGCGCGCATTCGCGCCGATTTTCCCATCCTCCAACGCACGGTGGCGGGCAAGCCACTGGTCTACCTGGACAACGCGGCCTCCAGCCAGATGCCGCAAGCGGTGATTGACCGGCTGGTCCGCTACCAGACCCATGAGCACGCCAACATTCACCGCGCGGTGCATTACCTGTCGGAAACGGCGACTGCCGCTTATGAGGCGGCGCGCATCACGCTGCAGCATTTCATCAACGCTGCCGAGGCGCGCGAGGTGATCTTCACCAGTGGCACCACCGAAGGCATCAACCTGGTGGCGCAAAGCTGGGGCCGCCAGAACATTCGGGCTGGCGATGAAATCATCTTGACGGTGCTGGAGCACCACTCCAACATCGTGCCCTGGCAATTGCTGGCCCAAGAAAAAGGGGCCACGATCCGCGTGGTGCCGATGAATGACGCGGGCGAGCTGCTGCTCGACGCGTACCAGGCGCTGTTCAACGAACGCACCCGTCTGGTGAGTGTGGGCCATGTCTCGAACGCGCTGGGCAGCATCAACCCGGTGAAAGAAATGATCGCCTTCGCGCACGCCCGCGGCGTGCCGGTGCCGGTGCTGGTCGATGGCGCCCAGGCTGCACCCCACTTGGCGGTGGACGTGCAGGACCTGGATTGTGATTTTTATGCCTTCTCAGGCCACAAGCTGTGCGGACCGACCGGCATCGGCGTGTTGTATGGCCGTGCCGCGTTGCTGGAGGCCATGCCGCCGTTCAAGGGCGGTGGCGACATGATCCACACTGTGAGCTTTGAGAAAACAACCTACGCCCCGATTCCAAACAAGTTCGAGGCCGGCACACCGCCGATTGCCGCCGCCATCGGGCTGGCCGCCGCCGTGGACTATCTCAACGGCATCGGCATGGCGGCGATTGCCGCGCATGAACATGATCTGCTGCAGTACGCCACCGAACAACTGGCAGCAACGCCAGGTGTGCGCCTGCTCGGCACGGCACAGCACAAAGCGGCGGTGCTGTCGTTTGCGCTGCAAGGCATACACCCGCACGACGTGGGCACCCTGTTGAACCAGGAGGGTGTGGCGGTGCGCACAGGCCACCATTGCGCGCAGCCCCTGATGGCGCGGCTGGGCGTGGCGGCTACGTCGCGCGCCTCGTTTGCGTTTTACAACACACACGCCGATGTCGACGCGCTGGTGGCCGGCATTCGCACGGTTCAAAAGGTATTCGCATGAGCACAAACGTTCAAGCCCTGTACCAGGAAGTGATCCTGGACCACAACCGCAAGCCGCGCAACTATGGCGAGCTGGCGCAGCCCAGCCACCATGCCGAAGGCGTGAATCCGCTCTGTGGTGATCACATTCACCTGGCGCTGGAGATCCAGAACGACACGATCGAGCGCATCGCCTTTCATGGCGAATCGTGCGCCATTTGCAAGGCCTCGGCATCGATGATGACGGCGGCGGTCAAGGGCAAACACACCGACGAGGCAAAGACGCTGATCCACGAATTTGTCGACATGGCCACCGGCCGCGTCACCGCCGGGGACAGCCCGCACATCGGCCGGTTGGCGGTGTTCTCAAACATCAGCGCACTGCCGATGCGCGTCAAATGCGCCATCCTGCCGTGGCACACCCTCCAGGCGGCCTTTCATGCAGAAGCCAGCACCTCGACCGAGGCCGAGGCCGACCCGATGCAGACCCCGCTGGGCGATGCCTGAGGCACGCGGCAAAACCGACAGGACCCCACCACCATGCCCAAAATTGTTGACATCGATGAAACCCCCAATCCGAATGCGCGCAAATTCCTGTTACGCGAACCGCTGAGCTGGGGCATCGCGCACTCGTATGACAACGCGCAACAGGCCCAGGGCGATGCACTCGCCAGCGCGCTGTTTGCCATTCCCCATGTGACCAACGTTTTTTACATCGACAGCTGGCTCACCGTCACGCAAGACGGCCAGGCCGACTGGGACCCCTTGTTGCGCGAGATTGCTGTGCCGGTGCGGGCCGCTCCCGCCGCCAGTGCGCAATCGGCAGCCGCTGTTTTTGCAGCGCGCGCCAGCGTGGCAGAGTTGAGCGAGGAAGACCGCCAGCGCCTCGACGACATCGAGTTGTTGCTGGACCAGCAAATCCGGCCCTACCTGCAAAGTGATGGCGGCGACCTGCATGTGCTGAGTCTCAGTGGCAATCAGCTCATCGTGCATTACCAGGGCGCCTGTGGCACGTGCCCGAGTTCGATTTCAGGCACGCT
>JAQSDS010000402.1:0-376 GCA_029946045.1 Rhodoferax sp. | reverse complement strand
GCATTCAAAATCTGCTACATACGCTGGAGCCCGAGCTCGAAGTGATAGCCGCCTGATGCCGCACGGCCCACAGCAACCACCAGAGGATCCCCATGCGCCTGACCACCATGAGCGACTACGCCATGCGCCTGCTGATGTACGTCGGGCAGCACCCCGGGCGCTTGTGCACTATCTCGGAAGTGGCGCGGGCCCATGACATTTCAGAGGCGCACCTGACCAAGATCACGCACCAACTGGCGCTGGCCGGCTGGCTCGAGACCGTGCGCGGTAAGGGCGGCGGCATGCGCCTGGCAACCAGCCCGCAGCAGATCGGGCTGGGCGCGGTGCTGCGCAGCATGGAACCCGACTTCACCCTGGTCGAATGCCTGGCCCATGA
>JAQSDS010000401.1 GCA_029946045.1 Rhodoferax sp. | reverse complement strand
TCGAGCGTGCCGCCGGTGTGACCCAGACCACGGCCCGAGACCATCGGCACCACACCGCCACAGGCCGCCACGATCGGGGCCAGCATCAGGCTCACCTTGTCGCCAACGCCGCCGGTGGAATGCTTGTCCAGCACCGGGCCGTTCAGGTGGGCGGCGCGCCAGTCCATCACCAGGCCGGAATGCGTCATGGCATGGGTCAGGCCCACCGTCTCTGCGCGGCTCATGCCCTTGAGAAACATGGCCATGGTCAGCGCGGCGGCCTGGCCTTCGCTCCAGGAGCCATCGACCAGGCCGCGTACAAAAGCGTCGATGTGGGCGCGCGCCAGGGTCTGGCCGTCGCGTTTGATGCGGATGATTTCTTGTGCCAGCATGGTGAGGCTTAACGTGAAAAAGAAGCGTCATTGCCTTGTGGGAGCGGCGCCCTCGCCGCGATTGCCCCCGGGACATCCATCGGCCCGAGGGCGGGCCTCCCACAAAAGCAGGGCCATCCAACTGGATCGCCACGGCCTGAGGCCTCGCAATGACGGTGTTCTTTCATAAATTTAGTAAGTACCGGACTTTGTCGCGGTGACTGCCAACCTACCAGACAGCACCGCCTCGATGTCGTCAAGCAAGCTGCTGGCGCCGATGCGAAAGCGTTGCGGTGTCAGGGCGTGTGCGCCCAGCAGTTCTTGCGCCAGGGCCAGGTACGCGGTGGCTTCGGCCACAGTGCGAATGCCGCCGGCGGCCTTGAAGCCCACACGGTGGCGTGCGGCCGGGTTGGCGGCAATGGCACCCAGCATGACGCGTGCGGCTGCCAGTGTGGCGCTGACCGGGGTTTTGCCGGTGCTGGTTTTCAGAAAATCGGCGCCTGCATCCAGACTGAGTTGACAGGCGCGTTCCGTCAGCGCGGGCGTCTTGAGTTCGCCGGTTTCCAGAATCACTTTGAGCACCATGCCAGGACAGGCCCGGCGCACAACAGTCAACAGCGCGCTCACTGCCTGTTCGTCACCGGCCATCAAACTGCGGTAGGGCAGCACCACGTCGACTTCTTGCGCACCCGCCGCTACGATCTGCAGGGTGTCCTGAATGGCGGCTTCGACGTCGGCATGGCCGTGCGGGAAATTGGCCACGGCTGCCACCGCAATGGACGCTGGTAATTGAGCGCGGGCAAAGGCCGCCAGGCGCGGCCAGACGCACACCGCAGCCACCGGGCCAAACGGGCTTTGCGCGCGGCCGCACAGGGCCGCGATGTCGGCTTCGGTGTCAGCCACGTTCAGGCTGGTCAGGTCCAGGCAGGCGAGTGCCAGGCGGGCGTCGGGCTGCGTCATGGCAGTGTGTCCATTTTGGCAATGATGTCGGCCAGCAAGCGGCTGGCGGCAAGGCTGCCGAGTTGCGCTTGTTGCAAGGTGTGGGCGTGGCTCAGGTGTTCAGTGGACATGCCGGCGCCCAGGTTGGTGATGAAGGACAGCGCCAGCACGCGCAGGCCCAAGTGACGCGCCAGAATGGTCTCGGGCACGGTGCTCATGCCCACGGCATCGGCGCCCAGCAGGCGGGCCATGCGGATCTCGGCCGGGGTCTCGAATTGCGGACCCAAAAACCAGGCGTAAACACCTTCAAACAGGCTGGCACCTTGTGCCTGGGCTATGCGCTGGGCATGGGCTCGCAGGTCGGGGTCATAGGCATCGACCATGTTGACAAAGCGCGCCGAACCAGCCGCGCCAACCAGGGGCGAGCGCTGGGAGAGGTTGATGTGGTCGCTCAACAGCATCAGGCTTTGCGGCGGCATGTCCGGGTGCAAACTGCCGGCCGCGTTGGTCTGCACCAGCGTGTGGCAACCCAGGTTTTTGAGCACGCGCAAGGGCTCGGCCATGCCGTCCACAGTGCCGGTTTCATAGCCATGCTGGCGCCCGCTCAGCACGGCCACCGGCTGCGCGCCAAGGTGACCGAGCCACAGGCTGCCGCCATGGCCGGCCACACCGGGCTGCGGAAAACCGGCCAGTTCGGCGTACGGAATCTGGCTGGCACCGGTGAGGTGTTCGGTCAAGCCGCCCCAGCCCGAGCCCAGCACCACCGCAATGCGTGGTTGCAGGCCGGGGGCGCGTTGGCGCAGCAGGTCGATGGCGTTCATGGTGCGTATTGGACAGCGTTTTACCTGGCCTTGATGTGGCCCGGCCCAAAGCTTTCGGGCAGCAATTGCGCCAAGGTGTGGCGCGGGCCCAGCGCCAACTCGTTGGCGCTCAGGATGAGCAAATCGGGCGTGCCAAATTCACGCAATTTCTGCCGGCAGCCGCCGCAAGGGGTGATCCAGCTGCCCTCGCCCCCGCTGCCCACCACCAGCACGGCGCGGGCCTGCCTGCCGCCGGCCAGCACCATCGCGCTCAAAGCAGCAGCTTCGGCGCACAGGCCCTCGGGGTAGGCGGCGTTTTCGACATTGCAGCCGGCATGGATGCGGCCCTGCTCATCGAGCACGGCGGCACCGACAGGGTAGTTGGAGTATGGCGCGTAGGCCTTGCACCGGGCCTGGCGCGCAGCGGTCAGCAGCGCTTGCTGCTGGGTGTCGGTGAGGGTGAAGGTCGGCATGCCTGCACTTTACCGCGAGTCGCGCGACTGGCTTTGCCAGAAAGAAATCATCGCTTGATGAGGCGGGACCTTTTGCGGATCACCCAAGGCGTGATCGACATCGTCCTTCAGCGCCACCCCGGTCAGTTGCCGTTGGCGGGCCTGCGCTAGCAGCCGGTGTAGCGTCTGGGCCGCTGTGTCGATCGACAAGCCAGCAGGACGCACATTCGAGATGCAGTTGCGCGCTGCGTCGGTGGTACCGACTTGGGGTGCCCAGGTGAGGTAGAGCCCGAGGCTGTCGGGTGAGCTCAAACCCGGGCGCTCACCAATCAGCACGACCACGGTGTTGGCCCGTAAGGCGGCCCCCACTTCGTCGCCGATGGCAACTCGGCCCTGCGCCACCACGCTCAAAGGGGCCACCGTCCAGGGCTGGGTATCCAACTGCAGGCGCTGCAACATCAGTGTCACCAGCGCCACTGCGTTCTGGTGAATCGCCAGTGACGACAAACCATCCACCAGCACAAAAGCCACATCGAAGCCCGGCGCATCGCCCTGCCGTGTTTGCCACTCGGCCAATGCCTGCAGTGAGGCCGCATCAAGCCGCCGCCCCAGGTCCGGCCGCTGCAAGTACATGGCACGGTCGGTGGCCTGGCTGTGCAGCCGCAAGGTGGGTCGACCCAGACCTTGCAGGTCGGCCTGGATGCCGAGCGCGTCAAACGGCAGCTGCACCGCGTCACGCGCCTGGGCGTGCGCCAGTTGAAACGCCAGGTGCGCGGTGGTCGGCAGGCTGACACCGGCGCGCCCCAGGGCGATGCGGGCATCGGTGAAGCTTCTCAAAGCGTCCCAGGGCGTGGGCGTGACCAGGGCTGCCACGTCAAGCGCCTCCGAGTTGTTGTAACGCGGGCGCAAAGGCGGCGGGCAGTTGGTCGGCCAGATGCAGCGCAGCGCCCGGGGTGGTGATGCCCATGGCCTGTTGCCAGGCCTCGAATTCGGGCGCGGCGCGCAAGCCCAGCAACTGGCGCACCACCAGTGCGTCATGGAACGAGGTGCTTTGGTAGTTGAGCATGATGTCGTCCGAGCCCGGCACCCCCATGATGAAGTTGCAGCCGGCCGCGCCCAGCATCAGCATCAGGGCGTCCATGTCGTCGCTATCGGCTTCGGCGTGGTTGGTGTAACAGACGTCGCAGCCCATCGGCAGGCCGAGCAGCTTGCCGCAAAAGTGGTCTTCGAGCCCGGCACGCGCAATCTGCTTGCCGTTGAACAAATACTCGGGGCCGATGAAGCCGACCACGGTGTTGACCAGCAGCGGCTTGAAATGCCGCGCCACCGCATAGGCGCGCGCCTCAAGCGTTTGCTGGTCGCAGCCGTGGTGTGCGTTGGCGCTCAAGGCACTGCCCTGACCGGTCTCGAAATACATCACATGGCTACCGCGCTGGCCATCGCTAAACAATGCGCCGCGCTGCAGGGACAGCGCCGCCTCACGCGCATCCGCCAGCAGCGCCAGCGTGATGCCAAAACTGCGGTTGGTGGCCTCGGTGCCGCCAATCGACTGGAACACCAGGTCCACCGGCGCGCCGCGCTCGATTGCCTGCAGGGTGTTGGTCACATGCGTGAGCACACACGACTGGGTTGGAATGCCATAGTGGCCGATCACCTCATCCAGCATGTGCAACAGCCGCACCACCTGGGGCACGTTGTCGCTGGCCGGGTTGATGCCAATCACGGCGTCGCCACTGCCCAGCAACAGGCCGTCAAGCAGGCTGGCGGCAATGCCAGCCAGGTCGTCGGTTGGGTGGTTGGGCTGCAGCCGCGTGGCCAAGCGGTTTTTGAGGCCCAGGGTGTTGCGAAAGCGGGTGACGACTTCGCATTTGCTGGTGATCAGCACCAGGTCTTGCAGGCGGCAGAGCTTGCTCACGGCGGCCACCATTTCGGGCGTCAGGCCGGGCGCCAGGGCGGTCAAGGTGGCGCTGCTGGCATGGTCTGAGAGCAGCCAGTTGCGCAGCTCCCCCACGGTCAGGTGGCTTACCGCCTTGAATGCGTTGGCATCATGGCTATCGAAAATAAGCCGAGTGACTTCGTCGCTTTCATACGGCACCACAGCCTCATTGAGAAAGGCGCGCAGGGGCAGTTCGGCCAGTGCCATTTGCGCCGCGATGCGCTCCCTGGCATCCAGCGCCGCCACACCGGCCAGCTGGTCGCCCGAGCGCAGCGGACTGGCTTTGGCCAGCAGCGTGCGCAGGTCCGCAAACTGGTAACGCTGTTGGCCGATAGTGTGGCTGGTGGACATGGCTTTGGAGTGTACCGACTCCCCGGTTCTTGGCGCGCTTGCGCCGGGCGACCCTGGCAGGAGCGCGCTGTGCGGGTCGATGTCTTGACCAGAAAAAGTATTTGTTCGCGATCGCACAGACCGCGTGTTGGGAAAGGTCTACAGTACGTCAACTTGCTCTCAACAAAGGAACTTGGATGGCATGGCTTCTTTGGCCCGGACGGGCCCTTTGCGCGTTGCCGGTGCTGGCCCGCTTGCCAGTCGCACTTATTGTGGTCGGGTTTGGACTGTTCGCGCCGCTTGCTCAGTCCACGTCCATTTGTCGTTGGGTGGACGAGAGCGGGCGAACACAGCTGTCAGATGTCGTTCCAGAGCAGTACAAGAAGTTGGCGACCTGTATCGACTCACGAAAGTACGAACTCAGCCCTCAGCAACAACGCGAAGCTGAAAGCCGAGCTGCCGAGCAGAAAAAAAGAGCCCTGCAGGACGCCGCAGTCCCGCCCGGCGGCGTTGACGCCAGCCCGCCTGTTACCACGGGGGCGGAGTCGCTGCCCAACGCGAAGCGGCCAACGGAGGCCATCACTGAGACCACAGACTGCGCATCGCGATGGCGCATCTACGACGAGAGCGCCGCCTGCTTCGGCCCTTACAAAACCACGCAAGGGGCCATCAAGCCGGAAGGCTTCGACCATTGCAACGACATCCCCAGCCCTGAAATCACATGTGGTCCCAGAAGGAACTGAGCTGAAGCAGGCTCGTGCTTGCTTGGCGCCCCCACTGCGATCCGTTCAGTCGTCCTTGCCACGGTCGCCCCCCTTGCCCTTGATGTCGTGCTCGTCCGCGCTGCGGTGACAAGCAACGCAGTTGTCGAACTGACGAATACCTTCTTCGATGTGCTTGCGCCGGATATTGGCCGGTGTGTGTTCATGGCAGCCATAACAGCTGTAGCGGCTGTACTCATTGCGCGCATGACAAGTCACACAGGCGGCGTTGTGGTCACGGTCCAGCACAAAGTATTTGTTGTGCTCAAAAGTGGCTGGCGTCCACTTCTGCTGGGTGTGGCATTGGGCACAGTTGCCGCTGATTTGCTGGTGCAGGGCATCGGTGGGTGGCTTGTGGCAAGCCTGGCACTGGTTGCTGGTTTCCTTCTTCAGCAGGGCATGGTCGAAGTAGCCCTTCAGACGGTAGCGTTTCACGCCGGCGTGGTCGCTGTGACAGGCCACGCAGTCCTGGCTGACGAGCTCCTGGTGGAATGGGGTGGACGTGAGCGGTTTGACAACCGGCGCGCCCTGGGTGGTCCTGCGGCCAATGTCGGCGGGTTTGTGGCAGCTGACGCATTTGCCAGAATCGGCCCCGGTGAACGCGGCATGGCAGGCAAAACAATCGGTATCGAGTTGTTTGTGGCCTGGAATCAACTTGCCCGGTCCGACCATCAGGTGGGGATAGGCAAAAGTCAGTACGGTCAGCACCAACAGGTTGATGGCCAGGATGACCTTGAGAGTACGGCTCATACCCAGCCCCAGAACAAAAAGATACTGACAATGTGGCCCAGGGCCAGCACTGCAAACACAATGAAAATGGGGATGTGCACCTTGCGCCACTGCGCCATGGCACCCAGCGCCACAGCATCCCAAAACACGGCTTGCTCAACCTCGGTTTTGGACAGGCCCCGCAACTGGAACCGTTCCCGCTCGCCTTGTACATGCTGACGCGACTGGCTCAGCAAGATCTTGCCGACCATGCCGCTGATCACATTCACCCCCATGGCTACGGTCGCCAGCCAGGGCAGGATGGCATTGAAGTGGATGCCGGCATGGAGCAGCACCATCAGGGAGCCCAGCCAGGCACTGAACTCATGCAGGGTGAGCAGTGTCTTGGGGTCGCCCTTGGCGACCCATTTGCGCTTGCGCGCCGAGTAGTACAGCGAGCCAATGATCAGCACAGTGCCCGCTATGCCCAGATAGCGCCCCACCCAGACCAGGTTCAAGCGGTGCAACAAGTAGTCTCCGGCCAGGGTGGCTGCCGCCAGAAGTCCGAGCAGCAAGGTAAAGGGCAGCACATGTTCTCGCCAGAGTGAACTGTTTGAAATTTTCATTTACGCCTCCAGGGTGACAGCCGTCTTCGGCGTACAAACGCACAACAGGCAACTGCCCGGCTCGGGATCAAAATCGGGTGCCTGGGTGTAGGCCACCTCGCCGGTGCGGATGCTGGTCTGACAACTGCCACAAGCACCCGCACGGCAGCCGGAGCTGACCACAATGCCATGGCTCTCTGCAAAATCCAGCAACGAACCCATGCCGGGCTCCCAGGCCGCCTGTTTGCCCGACTTGGCAAAGTTCACCATGACGGCATTTCTCTTGTCGTCACTCTGGTTTGTGGTCAGCGTGGCGGATACCGGTTTCTTGCGCGCGATGGAGGCCGGGCCAAAGGCCTCAAAGTGAATCCGCCCCTCCGGCACGCCCCAATCTTCCAAGGCAGGCACCAGACTTTGCAGCATGGGCGTGGGGCCGCAAAGATAAAAGTGGTAGGGCTTGAGCGGCAACAGGCGACGCAACAGCGCGACATCCACGCGGCTGTGATGGGTGTGAAACGGCTCAGACCGATCTGCACCGGGCTCACCCGCCTGCGGGTTGCTCAGGCACAGGTGAAGGTGAAAGTTCGCGTGTTTTGTCGCCAGCGCTTGCAGTTGCGCTGGCATCACCAGCTCGGCCCGGTTGCGGACGCCGTAAAACAGCCACAGCTCGCGCTCCGGCTGTGCGGTCAGACACCAGTTCAGCATGCTCAGCAGGGGCGTGATGCCGATCCCTCCGCCCATCAGCACCACTGGCGCGTCGCTGCGATCAAGATAAAAATGGCCTGCAGGCGCGCGTACCTGCAACTGGCTACCGACATCGACATGGTCATGAAAGTAGTTGGATGAGATGCCTGGCGGTAGCTGGCTGCCTACCGGTGCGGCTGCGCGTTTGACCGAAATTCGATAGCCCTTGGCTTGTGGTGCATCGGACAGCGAGTAGCAGCGGATGACCGCTTGCGTGCCACCCATTGGCGAAGGAACGTCAAGCGCAAAGGTGAGAAACTGGCCTGGCAAGAACGGTGCGAGTGGTTTTCCGTCCTCCGGTACGAGGTAAAACGAGCAGACCTGGGCCGCGGCATCTTCGAGCTCCTTGCGCTCGACGTGAAAGCTGCGGTAGCCCGCCCACGTGGCGCCTGCCGTTTGCGTCAACTCTGAAGGAGCTTCAGGATGCGCTGTCATTTCAAACTCTGTTGCCACGTCGCGCAGCGCCTGGTAGCTTTGCCAATGGCGCCAAAATCCAATGCTTAAATAGATGGCAATCTGAAGCAGGATGCCGCCCGCAATCCAAAGTAAAAGGTAAAGAGATGTCATAGATGCGGTGCAGTCTATGCTTTGAGTCTTAACGCAGGATGAACAAATATCAAGTCCGGCAAGATGAAAGCAGACCGGTCAAGCTGGCACCAAATCACGCTTTTTCGCGATGACCACGCACAATTTCTTGAGTTTGGCCATTTACGCATTGGCGGCATTGGGTGGTTTGCCTGCTTTTTTGGAGCATCCAGTTGGAGGGTACGATCGCTGCTGTCGAATGCGCTTTAAATGTCTTCAGGCACGCTGACATTTGATGTTGGCTGCGACTGTAATAGACTGGGATCTGACGGTCAGATCTTTGACTCGATACTGGTTCCGCCTTCTTTTGGCGATTCCGTTTTAGCGCAGTCCGTGCCAAGTCTAGGCAGACAAGTTGAGAATAGGAAACCGACATCTCATGATTCGCGTCATTTCACACGCCCGCGCCCGCCCACGGCTACTGATGGCTGCACTGGTCGGCATCGCGGCATTCTGGGCATCGCCCGTCTCGATCGACGTCATACCGAGAATTCTGATCGGCTGGAATGTAACGGTGTGGCTCTACCTGGCGCTGATTGGCTGGATGATGCTGCAGGCAGACCATGCCCGTCTTCGACGCATCGCCGTGGCACAGGCTGAGGGGGCAGCCGCCGTACTTGCCATCGTGATACTTGGGGCGCTGGTGAGCCTGGCAGGCATCGTCGTTGAGCTCTCGGCCGCCAAGGTGCCCGGTGCACCACACGCCATATCGCACATCCTCTTCGCCTTGGCAACGGTTGCTGGTTCCTGGCTGCTGGTGCCCACCATGTTCGCCTTGACCTATGCCAGCCTGTACTTTCGTCCCCCCCAAAACAACGGTTTGAAGTTTCCGGATACAGATGCCAATTTCAGGCCGGACTTTGGCGATTTTCTTTATTTCTCCTTCACCATCGCGGTGGCATCACAAACTGCGGACGTGAGCGTTTCAACACAAGCCATGCGTCGCCTGGTGCTGATGCAGTCGATTTTGTCGTTCGGGTTCAATACCGCCATACTGGCATTCACCATCAATATCGCCGCCAGTGTGTTCTGATGGATGCCAGTCGGAATGCCCAGGTCAAAAAATGAAAATCTCACAGGGAAACCAAATGAGCTCAACCTCCTTGTCCTGGCTGATAAATGATGAACACCTCTCCTGCATCACCCACCCCCACTGAACCAAGCTTATATGCCGTCGGCATGACCGTTTTCGGCATTGCCCTGCTGTGGTTGCCGGTGCTGGCCTTGCACCTGACGCCAGCTTTGTTTGCTGCACTGATGACCTACAGCGCGACCCGCGCGTTGGTTGCCCGCCTGCACCTCTGGCATCCGAATACGCGCCATGCGGAAGGTTTGGCGTTGCTGTGTATTTTGATATTGATCATCACCGCGACGACTTTCATGGTGGAGTACGCTTCCGGTGCAAAAGGGTCATTCCCGCAATTGCTGCAGCAGATGGCCCTTGTTCTCGAGCAATTGCGCACCGCGTTACCGCCGCTCATTGCCGACCATCTGCCCGCCTCGCTGGATGCTTTGCGCGAGCTGGCCGCCACTTGGTTGCGGGAGCATTCCGGGCAGGTTGAATTGTGGGGTGGACACACCTTGCGTGGTATCGGATACGTCATAGCCGGTACCGTCATTGGGGCCTTGGCCGCCATGCAGCTGCCAGCCCAGGCACCGCCCGTCAGCCAAACCGCCCCACTGGTGTTCGCCTTACGCGGCAGCTTCGATGAATTGGTGGAGAGTTTTGCCAATGTGGTGTTTTCCCAGCTTCGCATTTCGGCGATCAACACGGCCTTGACGGCGGTGCTCTTGCTGGCCATCATGCCGATGGTGGGCCGATCTCTGCCGATGACGGGCACACTGCTGGTTTTGACATTCATCACAGGCCTGATACCGGTCGTTGGCAACCTGATCTCGAATACCGTGATTGTCATCATTGCGCTGAGCAGTTCGCTGGTTGACTCAGGATTGGCGCTGGCTTGGCTGGTGGGCATCCACAAACTCGAATACTTCCTGAATGCGCACATCATTGGCACACGTATTCGGGCTCATGCGTGGGAGTTGCTGACGATGATGCTGGTGATGGAGTCGCTCATGGGGCTGGCAGGCCTTGTCAGTGCCCCTATCATTTACGCTCAGCTCAAGCGCCGCCTGCACCAGCATGGCTGGATCGACTGAGGTAAAACAAGTTACAACTGCGACGCATCCATTTGTTGATTCGGCTTGAACGCAATCCGTATCTCACAAAGTTCCTGATGGTGGATGTTGTAGGCCATCACCTGGAATTTTTCCATTGTCCAGGCAGAAAATTGGTTTTGATCTCCAGCGTTATCGACGCCATTTGAACTGACCGCAGCGCCATATTTGACATTCAAATTCGAAAGCACTGCGGCGTCATTCGCATCACAGCCGTTGTCCAGGGAAGCCCAGCGCTGTTCGATTCGCCCTAATGCGCCTTGTTTGAAATAGAAAATCGTCTCAAAATTTATTCCTTCCAAGTTGGAATTCGGCAATTGCCATAGTCCGCGTTCACCGCGAGGGCCGCGCTGTGGTTTCGCCACTTTGTGCGCAGCGACAAATGCTTCCCTCAAAGCTGGCTCTGACATCCCCAGCAAGTCTTCATTGATGGCAGGTTCAGCCAACACCACATTTGAAACCAGCACAAGTGACAGACCAAGAATCCACCAAGGCCTTGTGAACAGCAGGTTGCTAAAAAATTTGCTCATGTACTTCATTGTTACATTGCCAGTAGCGACCTGGGCAAAGCCTCGCAAGCGACTGATTCGTCGCGATGAACAGGGTGCCGAAAGACCCTCTGGCTAACCGACGCGAACCGGTACGAAGATCTTGTTGCCGTCTCGCTGAATCAGCAGTGCAACAGACTTGGTAGCCTTGGCCAGCATGATGCGAACCTGGTCAACGCTGTCAATGGGTGTGCCGTTCACGGCGACCAGCAGATCGCCCGGCTGCACGCCGGCCGCAGCCGCGGGGCCAGCAGCTTCCTCCACCAGCAATCCCTGTGTTACACCCGCTTCACGCTTCTCTTGCGGTTGCAACGAACGCAGTGCCAGGCCCAGTTTGCCTTGGCCAACGCTGTTTTCAGTGTTGGCCAGTTTTTCTGCTTTGGCACTGGCATCACCCAACCTGGCGGTGAAGACCTCGCGTTTACCTTGACGCCAGACTTCAAGATTGACCTTGTCACCTGGTGTTGCTGCACCCATCAGGGCCGGCAGGTCGGCCGAGGCCACAATCGGTTGGCCATTGACCTTCAGAATCACGTCACCGCTTTTGAGCCCTGCCATGTCAGCCGGGCCGTTCTTGTCAATGCTGGACACCAGGGCGCCCTCAGGCTTGTCAAGATGGAAAGAGTCGGCCAAGGTTTGGTTGACCTCCTGGATAGCGACACCCAGGCGCGCGTGACTGGCATGACCGGTGGCAACAATCTGGTCCTTGACCCGGGTGGCCAATTCAATAGGAATGGCGAACGACAAACCCTGGTAACCACCTGAGCGGCTGTAAATTTGCGAGTTGATACCCACCACTTCGCCACGGGTGTTGAACAGCGGGCCACCCGAGTTACCCGGGTTGACCGCCACATCCGTCTGGATAAACGGCACAAAGCTGTCGTCCGGCAGAGAACGGCCCTTGGCACTGACAACGCCTGCGGTGACACTGTTCTCGAAGCCAAAAGGTGAGCCGATGGCAAGCACCCATTCGCCGACTTTCAGGTCGCGCGTGTTGCCCAATGGCACGGTAGGAAGGTGGTTCGCATCAATCTTTAGCACGGCCACATCGGTCTTGGCATCCGAGCCAATCACCTTCGCCTGAAACTCGCGACGATCGGTGAGCTTGACCATAACCTCTTTGGCATCGGCAACCACGTGGGCGTTGGTCAGAATGATGCCATCTGCGCTGATGATGAAGCCCGAGCCCTGCCCACGCATGGGCATGTGTGACGGGCCAGGAAGGTCGGCATCGGGCCCTTGAAAATGTTTGAAAAGTTCGAAAAATGGGTCGTTTGGATCGATGCCCGGAATGCCTGGCATGCGCTGGTGCCGGGACGATGCTCCGTCACCGCTATCTCCTGAAGTTTTGACCATCCCGGTCACACTGATGTTGACCACTGCGCCACCGTTGCGCGCCGTTATCTGCGAAAAGTCAGGTAGCACCACCGCAGAAGCCATGGGCGCGGGCGCTGCCTGGGGCAGGTTGGCTCTGGCCGCCTGGGCGTGCGACAGACTCAGGACCCCAAAGCCTGCCGCACCCATGATGCCGGTAGCCACGAGGGTAGCGATGATCTGACGCGGTGTGAATGACGGGGTGCTCATGAAAAATCCTTTCAAGATGTTGATGAAGACCACAACATCATTGTGAGGATCGCAACTTAGAGGGAACTTAAATTTCCACGTCTCTGTCGAGCGCATCAGGGCGCTTTTTGAAAATGACGGTCGCGCGCAAACCACCCAGGCTGTCGGACGTGTCCATGGTCAAAGTCGCGTGGTGCAGGTCTGCAATCGTCTTGACAATGGCCAGACCGAGGCCGCTGCCACCAGCCTGTGCGCCGGCGACACGATAGAAACGATCCAGAACACGTTGGCGGTCCTCGGCTGCAATGCCGGGGCCACTGTCTTCAACGGTTAATCGCGCCTGATCCGCAGTAACTTGGACGCTCAGGTTCACCGTGCCACCGAGCGGCGAATACTTCATGGCGTTGTCAAGCAGATTGCGAAGCAAAATGCGCAACGCTTCCTCGTGGCCCATGACGACACATGGATCCGCCTGCACCAGTCCCAGGTCAATCTGACGCAAAGGTGCTGCTATGGCAGCATCTGCCAGCGCAAGGCGTGCCAGGGCCAGCAAGTCAACGGGTACGGGCTTGGTACCGAGCGCCGTGCTGGATTGCTGCCGCGCCAACACCAGCAGTTGCTCCACCAGCCGGGTGGCACGATCAATGCCGGCATGGAGTCGGTTGATCGCGACTTCACGCGTTGCATCATCGGTGGCCCGGCGCAAACCCTGCAACTGAAGCTTGAGCGCAGCCAAAGGCGAACGCAGCTCATGGGCCGCATCGGCGACAAAGTTCTTTTGCGCATCAAATGCCTGACTCAGGCGGTGGAACAACAGGTTGAGTTCATGCACCAAGGGGTGAATTTCATCGGGCAGATCGCGCTCATTCAATTCACTCAAATCATCGGCCTGACGCGCTGCCACCTGCTCTCGTATCCGTGACACCGGAGCCAGTGAAGCACTCACCACCCACCACGCAAGCAGCATCAGCAATGGCACCATCACCAGCGTCGGACTGACCGTGCGCACGGCCAGCGTCCTCGCCATTTCCTGGCGTGCGGCAACATCTTGCGCCACTTGAATCACTTGTGTTCCTGATGCCACGGAAAACAGACGATAGGTGGTTCCCCGGGCCTTGACGGTGGAAAACCCAAGTACCGCACGTTGCGGCAAGTCAGCGCGTGCCGCTGACTCAAAAACACGCAGACCGTCAGCCGTCCACACCTGAATCACAAAATCAAAGTTTTCTTCATCCTCATCGGGCATCAGTTGCCGGTCCGGTTTAGATTCCACCGGCAGACCCGGGCGCAGCGACAGCGCCATCTGCTCCATCTGATAATCAAAAATGACATCGGCCTCAGCCAGTGCCGTGCGGTAGGCAATGATGGCTTGCGCGCCGGCCGTGACCAGGATGGCCACCAACAGCAGCCAGATCAGCCGGGCGCGCAGTGAATGCGACAGGGCCAGGTTCACGGAGCACCTTTGGGGATCATGTAACCCACACCGCGCACATTTTGAATGAGATGCGAGCCCAATTTTTTACGCAGGCCATGGATATACACCTCGACGGCATTGCTGCTGAGATCGTCTTTCCAGCTGTACAGCTTCTCTTCAAGCTGCCTGCGCGACAGCACCATGCCCGGGCGAGCCAGCAGCAGTTCCAGGATGGACCATTCACGCGCCGACAGCACCACCGGCTGGTCTTCCAGTGTCACTTCCCGGGTGACTGGGTCAATGCTGACGCCCATGTGCTCATAGACCGGCTCTGCCCGCCCTGAAGCGCGCCGGATCAGGGCCCGGATGCGTGCCAGCAGTTCATCGAGTTCATAGGGTTTGACGATGTAGTCGTCGGCCCCCATGTTCAGGCCCTCAACGCGCTGTGCGACGGCGTCTCGCGCCGTGGCGATGAGCACAGGCGTGCGGTCTTTGCGGGCGCGCAACCGGCGCAACACCGCAAGCCCATCACGGCGTGGCAAACCCAGGTCGAGCAGAATCAGACTGTAGTTCTGCGAGTCAATGGCGGTGTCGGCCATTTCTCCGTCCTTGACCCAGTCCACCGCGTAGCCTTCTCCGCGCAGCAAATCCAGCACGGACTCGCCAATCATCAAGTCGTCCTCCACCAGCAGCAGACGCATGGTCGTCACCTTTCAATACATACTATTTGTCTTTCTGAGCGTTCAGGGCCTTGAGCACCGTGTCGGTCATATCGTACTTCGGGTTGACATACACCGCGCTCTGGAAAATAACGTCGTATTTTTCGGCTTCCGCCAGTCGCTTGATGACCTTGTCGACATGGGCCAAGAACTGACTCAACTCATCCTTTTTGCGCGCGCTCAAGTCTTCCTGAAAATTGCGACGCATGAGCAGAAGTTCCCGATCCTGGTCAACCAGTTGCTTTTGGCGCGCGTTACGTTGACTCTCCGGCATGGTGGCGGCCTCAAGCTGAAACTTGTCCACGGCCGACTTCAAGCTCGTCTCGCGATTGACGATGTCTTTTTCACGCTTGGAAAATTCCAGCGCCAGTTTGGCTTGTGCTGCTTTGGCTTCAGTGGCCTCTTTCAAAACACGCTCGGTTTTGACGAATCCGACGTGAATTTCCTGTGCCTGAAGTGGCGTTGCAGCGAGCAAGCCAAGCAGGACCGAGCCGGTGCAGCAAAGGCGTAAAAAAGTGGTCACGAGTCAATGTTCCTTATTGGAGCCGGGACACAGGAATGGATGACTGAACCCGCACCGGATTGGTCAACAGTCGACGGATGTTCAAGGCATCAACATGCGTTGCCGCGGTCGCCTTGGCATTGAGCAACACCAAGGTGGCGTTTTGGCCCGCTTGTTTGATTTGCATGATCAGGCAGTGACCGGCTTCGTTGGTGAACCCTGTTTTTGACAAAAATACGTCCCAACCTTTGGATCCCACCAGACGGTTGGTGTTGTGGAAGGCCACGCTTCGCCCATTCATCTGAATGATGTCCGACGGATTGGTGGTGATGCGGACAATGTCAGGGTAGCCTGCAGCTGCGATGGCCATTTTTGCCAGATCAGCGGCGCTTGAGGTATTTTCAGGCGACAGACCGGTGGGTTCCCTCATCACCGTGTGTGTCATGCCAAGCCTCTTTATTTTTGCATTGACCGCCCCAAGAAAAGCGGCATTGCCACCGGCATAGGTGCGTGCCAGGGATGCAGCTGCACGGTTGTCAGAGGACATCAAGGCGAGCTGAAGCACTTGTTTGCGCGGCAACAAGGTTCCGACAGGCACGTGTGATTTGCTATGTTTGAGCAGGTCCACATCTGCGCCGTCGATGGCTATTTTTTCATTCATGTCGGGTTTGCTGTCCAGCACGACCATGGCGGTCATCAACTTGGTCAGTGATGCAATCGGCACCGGCTCCCCGGCACTTTTTTCCAACAGAATGGCACCGGTGTCATTACTGACCACGATGGCATGCTCGGACCTGAGTTGCAGCGCATAAGCACCTGCTGCATAGAAAAGAATAACGCCAAGGGCAAATGGCTTGATGAATGTGATGGTCATGGGGTGGGCAGTAGGGCGGCATTCAAGGCGGATGTGGTGCCGAATCGCGTGCCCGGCATTGTTGCCTATGGAGACTTAGGTAAAACTTAAAGCCCGTGAACCAGCCCCTTGGTCTGGGCGCTGCTTATGTGTCATCTGCGCTGCGGTTTTTGGCGCGCTTCATCAATAGCGTCACCAGCAAGCCTGCGGCTGCCGAGCTTGCCATGGTTGGCGACGCTGTGAGCATCTGAGCCAGACCGTCGACCGCATAAACACTGACTTGCTGAACATAGTCAACCAGCGTGATGACATCGCTGGCTTGCACGTTCTGGGCATCTTCCAGCCGCACATGCAGATCTGGCCAACCGGCGCGAAACCGGATCCTGGCGAAAATACCATCCGCCACAGAAACGAGCGCAAGCACACCCAAGGGGCGCAACAGGAGTTCAAGCATGTGACTTTTGTCCACTGCAGGTGCTGTTTCGTAGACCTGTCCGACAAGTTGTGGAACGGTAAGTACTGTTGGATTTTGGCGCGGGGGATGGTTGTCATTCACATCGAAATTGGTGGTGGCATTCATTTCACTTGATCCTTACAAAGGTGCGCTAGTCCGCTGCGCTGCTGGGGTGGACATCACATGACAAGACTTTCTGCAATGCCGAGTTGCAATTGTGCCAATGGATACTTAAGTGGGGCTTAATTGCAGGTGCCGGACAGACTCATACCATGCAACATTGCTGAATGACCATCAGACCAAGGATGCTCTGCGATGGTGCACGCCAACGATGGATCGAATCGCCTGTCAGTTGGCGGTATCGGGCGGACCCGACTTCGCCCCCCGCATCATGGTGAGCGCCAGCACCGCCGAAGCCACCATCAGCAGCAAACTTACCGCATTGAGCACCGGCGTCGCGCCTTCGCGCATGCGGCCGTACATCATCACCGTGAGCGGCGCGTCCGAGCCCACCAGCATCAGCGTGGTGTTGAAGTTTTCGAAACTCATCAGGAACGAGATCGCGGCCGAGCCGATCAACGCCGGTTTCAGGTACGGCAGGGTGACGGTCCACAACACCGCTGCGCGTGAGGCACCCAGGTTGTAGGCGGCGTCTTCGAGCGTGATGTCAAAGCGTTTGAGACGCGCCGTGATGGTGAGCGTAGCGATCGACACGATGTAGGAAAACTGGCCCAGCACCACCAGTGGCAGGCCGGGGCGCAAGAATTCCAGCTCCAGCCCCCACAGGTCGTCGGCCAGGTTGGCAATGCGGCTGGCAAAGGCCAGGATAGAGATGCCCAGGATCACGCCGGGAATCAC
>JAQSDS010000400.1:1242-17682 GCA_029946045.1 Rhodoferax sp. | reverse complement strand
GAAGTGCTGGCAGATGCCACCAACATCATCGCCGAAGGCGAAGTGATGCAGTTGATGAACATGCACAACGCCGCGCTCGATGAAGCCGGTTACCTGCAGGTGATTCGCTCCAAAACCGCCAAACTGTTCGAAGCCAGCGCCAGCGTGGGCGCCATCCTGGCTAACGCCAGCCCGGAAATTGAACTCGCCTGCGCCACCTACGGTCAAGCTCTGGGAACCGCTTTCCAGGTCATCGACGACGTGTTGGACTACACCGGCGACGCGGCCGTGATGGGCAAAAATTTAGGCGATGATCTGCGTGAAGGCAAAACCACCCTGCCCCTGATTGCAGCCATGCAACGCGGCAGCTCCAGCGAACGCGAACTCATTCAAAGCGCCATTGAAACCGGCAAGCTGGAACTGATTGACGAGGTCGTGGCTATTGTGCAGGCGACCGGCGCCCTTGATGTGGCGCGACAAGCCGCCGCTGCCGAAGCGCACCGCGCCATCACCGCTGCCGAGCAGTTGCCAGACAATGAATACAGGCAGTGTTTGATACAATTGGCGGCTCAGCTGTTGGAGCGTCAGTCCTGACGTTTCAGGGCAGAAAATCGGAATGTAGCGCAGCCTGGTAGCGCACTTCGTTCGGGACGAAGGGGTCGGAGGTTCGAATCCTCTCATTCCGACCAATAAAATCAATGTAGAACTCCCACGATCTCAACGCTGAGACTGATTGGGAGTTTTTTATGGGGCGGATGGCAGCATTGCTCTGATGCAAATTCGTTCAAAAAGCCCATCCAGTGGCATCTGGTATCACGATAGTCACATCACCAATATGACAGCACCCCGATTACTTGTTCTTTTAATGTCTGTGGCTTGCCTGTCTGGTTGTGCTGTTATCGCAGTTGCCGATGCTGCCGTCACGGTGGTTGCCACTGGCGTCAAAGTCACCGCCAAAGCCGTGGGTGCTGTTGCTGATGCCGTCATTCCCGACTGAATTACACAACCCCAACATGACTGTCCGTTGCTTGGCGTGAATTGACGTGTTCTCTGTAACATGAGCCGCGTAAGCGTGCCCTGTCAGCGCCCACCCGACACATCGATAAACGAGCCTGTGGTGTAGGACGCTTGGTCTGAGAGCAGCCACAGTGCGGCCCTTGCCACCTCTTGCGGTTCACCGCCCCGCGCCATAGGTACCGACGACTGCAGCCTGCTGATCCGGCCTGGCTCACCACCGCTGGCATGGATGTCCGTATGAATCAGGCCAGGTCGTACCCCATTGACACGGATCTTTTCGTTGGCCACTTCTTTCGACAAGCCGATCGTCAAGGCGTCCTGCGCGGCCTTCGAGGCCGCATAGTCAACATACTCACCCGGCGCGCCCAGGACGGCCGCGCGTGAGGAAATATTCACGATGCTGCCACCCAAGCCGCCGTGCCGGGTTGACATGCGCCGCACTGCCTCACGGGCGCACAAAAAGCTGCCGGTGACATTGGTGGACAAGAGACGATTGATGCGCGCCGCATCCATTTGCTCAACACGCATCTGCGGAAACAAAATACCGGCGTTGTTGATTAGCGCGGTCAAACGCCCCAAGTGCGTGTCAATGTGCGCAAACAAAGCTTTCACAGCGTCCTCGTCAGAAACGTCGGCCTGGAACGCCAACGCCTTGCCGCCGCGGGTTCGGATGGCTGCGACCACTTCGGCTGCGGCGGCTTCATCTGCCCTGTAAGCAATGCACACGGCGTACCCCTGCTCGGCCGCCAGTAGCGCACAGGAAGCGCCAATACCACGCCCGCCGCCCGTAATGAGGATGATTTTTTCCATGGGAATAAACGCTCCAGTTCAAACAACAACAGGCGCAAGAATAGTGGAACCACCGGTCCGCGAGCAATCGACACTTCATAATATAAAAATGCAAGCCCTCAAGCCCATCTCGCGCCTCGTTTCATGCACTCTGCTCAGCGCATTGACCAGCTTTTTCAGCGCCAGTGCCTTGGCGCAAGCCTTACCACCCGCCGTACAGATGGCGTTGAACCGCGCCCAGGTGCCGCCTGACGCCATTACCGTGCTGGTACAGGAGGCGGACGGCCGCACTGCGCCACGCCTAAGCCACCGTGCGGATCAAGCTATGAACCCGGCATCGGTCATGAAGCTGGTCACCACGCGCGCTGCGCTCGACCTGTTGGGACCAGCCTACACCTGGCGCACACCAGTGTGGGTGGATGGCCCGGTGGTCAATGGCGTGCTGCAGGGTAATGTGATCATCCAGGGCCAGGGCGACCCAAAATTGGTGCTTGAAAAACTCTGGCTGCTGCTGCGCCACCTGCAGGGTTTGGGCATGCACACCATTGCTGGTGACATCGTGCTTGACAACCGGGCGTTCGAGGTACCGGCCACCGATGCGGCTGAATTTGATGGTGAACCGCTGCGCCCCTACAACGCAACGCCGGAAGCCTTGCTGATCAATTTCAAGTCGGTTGTCATGACATTTACGCCAGACCCGCCTGCCAACCTGGCGCGCGTGCAATTTGATCCGCCGCTGTGGGGCGTCCAGTTGCAAACCAGCGTACCGCTGAGCCGGGCGAAGACGGGTGGCAGCGCCAGTTGCGGCAACTACCGCGCTGTCCTGGAGGCTGATTTCTCAAGCCCGCTCAGAATCCGCTTCGACGGCAGTTACGCCGCCAGCTGTGGCGAGAAAACCTGGCCCATTGCCTACGCCGACCCCGCCAACTACAACGCCCGCGCCATTGAGGGTCTGTGGCGCAGCATGGGTGGTCAACTCAAGGGCAGCGTTCGTCCCGGCACCGCACCGCCAGGACCGGCCACCTTCGAGCTCACCTCACCGACCCTGGCCGAGGTGATCCACGACATCAATAAATTCAGCAACAACGTGATGGCGCAGCAGGTTTTCTTGACCCTGGGCCTACCCGCCCCAGCCACCGCCGAATCAGCCCGTGCAGCAGTGCGCCAATGGTGGCAGAGCCGCATCAGCGCCACCGATGTGCCGACCATCGACAACGGTTCGGGCCTGTCCCGCCACAACCGCATCAGCGCTCGGCAATTAGGACGACTGCTGCTAGTGTCTTATGCCTCGTCAACCATGCCCGAGTTGATGTCATCACTGCCTTTGGTGGGGGTGGACGGCACCCTCAAACGTAGCCAGGCCAGCAGCGCCAGCGCCCATCTGAAAACCGGGAGCCTGAAGGAAGTGACTGCATTGGCAGGGTATGTGCATGCCACCAGTGGCAAGCGTTATGTGCTGGTAGCCATCGTCAATCACCCCAACGCAAATGCGGCGCGCCCGGCACTCGATGCTTTGATTGACTGGGCCGTGATGGACAATCAGGCCCCATGATGCCTGCCGCGCGTCGACGCCCCTGACCCCCAGACCCAAATACCATGAATCTCACTGACCTGATCGGCACTGTAGCCGCCATCCTGACGACCATCAGCTTTTTACCCCAGGCACTGCACACCTTCCGCACCAAAGATGTCCGGGGTATTTCACTGGGCATGTACAGCGCGTTCACGCTGGGCGTGGCCATGTGGCTGGTCTACGGCCTGCTGCTGGGCGCCTGGCCGGTGGTGATTGCCAACGTCATCACGCTGGCACTGGCGAGCACCATTCTGGTGATGAAGCTGCGGTATCGCTGAGGCAAGGCCGCGACGTTCGCGGGTTTCCCCCACTCACGTTTTCTTCTGAAGAGCTTACGATTACCCATTGAATGGCACGATCGTTCTTTTAATTTTTCTGGAGACAATTGATGAGGCAATTTAAAATTCTTGGCATCGCCGTGGCGGCGACGCTTTTGGTCGCAGCCTGTGGGGGTGGCAGCGATTCAGTGCAGGCACCTGCCATCAAGTACACCTCGCTGGTGTCGTTTGGCGATAGCTTGAGCGATGTGGGGACCTACAAGGTTGGCGCGGTTGCGGCTCTTGGAGGCGGCACCTACAGTGTCAACGGGATCACTGGTGTGCTTCCGAGTAAAAACTGGACGGAACTCATGGCGGCCCAAATTGGCGTTGCTGCGCCCTGCCCGGCACAAACTGGGCTAAATAGTGCAGCAGCCTTGGGAGGACCTGTCGCGGTGGTCGATCAGCCAAGCTGCCGAAATTACGCGCAAGGCGGGGCGCGCGTCACCGACCCGGTAGGACCTGGCAGCGCATCTGCGCCGGTCAATTCCCCCTTGGGACAATTGACGGTACCAATCGTCACGCAAATCGCCACCCATCTCGGCCGAGTGGGCAGCTTCAGCGGCACCGAGCTGGTGACCGTCATGGCCGGTGGCAACGATGCGCTGCGCTTGTTGGATACTCTGGTGGTCAACGCTACAGCCGCCGGTTCTCAGGCCTTTGCGAGTTCGCTAATCAGTCAGCTGGCCGCAGGTGCGACCAACCCGGTGACCGCGGCACAAGCCATCGGTTTGGCACTCCAGACGGAGGCTAACCGAGTTGGTCACACCGACCAATCGGTTGTCGGCGCAGCCGTCGGTGCTGCAGCCATTCAACCAGGCAATTCTGCCGTGGCAAACCCGGCGGTGTATGACCCCATGGTTGCAAGCGCTCAGGCAGCAGGTGCAGCCGCTGGCGCTGCTTATGCCAAAGCCAATGGCGCGGCAGAGGCCGTGTTCCCGATGGGCGAGGCTGGCAAACAATTGGCTGCTTATATCAAAACCCAGATTGTTGGCAAAGGTGCCAAATATGTGGCGGTAGTAAATCTGCCCGATCTGAGCGCAACACCATCAGGAAAAGGTCAAAGCGTTGACACGCAGGGGCTGATCCTCAACATGGTCATTTACTTCAATGAAGTGTTAGCCTACGAATTGAGGGACATCGCCGGAGTTCAGATCATTGACGCATTTACCGAAGCGCGTAGCCAAATTGCCGACCCGACCGCCTATGGACTCACAAATGTCATAACACCGGCCTGCAACCTGAATGCGCCTGCCAACGGTTTGGCAACTTCGCCGACTGCAGAAAACGGCACTTCACTGGTCTGCAACGCAAGTAATCTCAAGGTCGGTGATGTGTCGAAATACCTGTTTGCTGACACCGTGCACCCCACTCCTTATGGCTACAAACTGCTGGCCGAATTGGTTACCAGGAACCTGACCCGGGCGGGCTGGCTTTAAAGCACCTGGTCTGCAGCGGCACGCTGCAGCCGGTCCCGCACGCCGTCCCATTCAGGACTGGCAGGCGGGGCTTCAATCCAGATCTGCCTGACGCCTTGCGCGTCCAACTCGCGCAGCAGCGCAAACAACTGCTGTGCAGTCGCAGCTGCGTCATCAGGCATGCGTCGGCAAAGGACCTCCACCTTGGACGCATTGATGATGGCGCGCGAATAGATCCCCAGCCGGGGCATACCTCCCGACACTGCGGGGGCATCCTCGACCACCAAGCGATCCAATGATGCTTGCAGGTCGCTCGCTGACATCAGTCGCACCTGCGCTAAAGGTGCGTAATGCGACTCCAGCGTTCCGGAGGCCTTTGGGGCCGGCGCATCAAGCGCATCCGGTTCGTCTTTTGACCCCACCTTTAAGCCGCATACGGCCTGCACCTGCGCCGGCGTGACGGCGCCCGGGCGCAGCAGCACCGGCCGGCCACGGGTGCAATCGATGATAGTGGACTCGATGCCCACCGTGCAGGCACCCCCGTCCAGAATCAGCAGGTCACCACCAAATTCGCCCTGCACATGGTCTGCCGTGGTGGGGCTGACGCGGCCGAACTGGTTGGCACTGGGGGCGGCCACGCCCCAAACGGCATCATGCATCAAAGCTTTCAGTACGGCTTGGGCCACCGGATGCGACGGGCAGCGCAGGCCGATGGTGGCATTACCACCGGCGGCGGCATTGGCCACGCCGGGCCTGCGCGGCAGGATCAGGGTCAAGGGGCCGGGCCAGAAGGCTTGCATGAGCTGCCTGGCAAACTCGGGGACTTCAGAGGCGTAATGCGCCACCGCACAGGCATCAGCCACATGGACGATCAGCGGGTGGTCCGCCGGGCGGCCCTTAGCTTGAAAGATTTTTGCCACGGCGGTATCGTCGTCGGCATTGGCGGCCAAGCCGTAAACTGTCTCCGTAGGCAAACCCAACAAGCGACCTGACCGGATACAACGGGCCGCCGCAGCAATGGATTCAGGTGCATCACCCGGCAGAATCATGGGGTCAAGCCATTAAAACAAGGCGATGCCCAGCACGCCGGCAGCAGCCAGCGCGGTACTGCGGGCCTGCTCAGGGGTCGCGGCGGTGACGGTCAAATGCCCCATTTTTCGACCCTTGCTGGCTTTGAGTTTGCCGTACAAATGCAGGTGTACGCCCGGCAAGGCCAGCACCTTATCCCATGCTGGCGTGGCGCCGTCAACCCACAAATCGCCCAGCAAATTCAACATCACAGAAGCGCTGTGCTGACGTGGCTGCGTCAGGGGCAAACCGGCCAGGGTGCGCACCTGCAAGTCAAACTGCGACACATCGCAGGCATCCAGCGTGTAATGGCCACTGTTGTGCGGACGCGGCGCCATCTCATTGACGACCAGGCCACCGAGCTTGGCGCACTCGGGCGTCCCCTCTTGCAGCACAAAGAACTCCACGCACAGGACGCCGACATAGTTCAACTCTTCGGCAATAGTGCGCGCAGCGGCCACCGCCTGATCGGCCAGCACGGGTGCCATGTTGCCAGCATAGGCCTCGGTCACCGCCAGAATGCCGTCGCGGTGCAGATTGAGCTGCGGGGCAAAGTGAACCATGCCGCCGTCCCAGCCGCGCGCCACGATCACCGAACACTCGGCGGCCAGAGGCAGCATCTGCTCCAGCACACAGGGCACGTTTTTCAGGGCATCCCAGGCGCGGATGAGCTCGGCGCGGCTGCTGCAACGCACCTGGCCCTTGCCGTCATAACCCAGACGGGCAGTTTTCAGGATGCCCGGCAACAGCGCGTCGGCCACCGCCGCCAGTTGCGCTGCCGTTTCTATGACCGCATAGGGTGCCACCGGCACCCCGCTGCGCGCCAAATGGGCTTTTTCCTTGATGCGGTCCTGCGCGATGGCCACCGCGCCGGCACTGGGCGCGGTGGGGCGTGCTGCGCCCAGCGTGACCAGCGCAGGGGCCGGTACGTTTTCAAATTCAGTGGTCACGGCCGCACAGCGTTGCATCAATTGGGCCAGGCCCTGCTGGTCCAGGTAATCCGTCTGAATGTGGTAATGGCTTACCAGCCCAGCCGGACTGATCACATCCGGGTCGAGCACCACGGTGAAATAACCCATGGCCTGTGCCGCCTGCACGAACATACGCCCCAGTTGGCCGCCGCCCATCACGCCCAGCGTGGTCTGCTGGCCACTGCCGTTCAGCCCGGTGGCACCGGGCAGCAACATCGGGCCGCTCATAACTTGGGCGGCAGCGTCATGCCGCGGGCCATCTGGGTTTGTTCGGCGCGAAAGTCTTCCAGCTTGACACGCAGCACGATGTCGGAGTTGGCCAGCATGGCCACGGCAAACAGCGCGGCGTTGGCCGCACCTGCAGCGCCAATGGCAAAGGTGGCCACCGGGATACCCTTGGGCATTTGGACAATGCTGTGCAGCGAATCAACGCCACTCAGGTGTTTGCTGGCCACCGGCACACCCAGCACCGGCACCGTGGTCTTGGCGGCCAGCATGCCTGGCAGGTGTGCCGCGCCGCCAGCGCCGGCGATGATGGCCTTGAGGCCACGACCCACGGCGGTTTCGGCGTAGGCAAACATGTCATCAGGCATTCTGTGGGCAGACACCACTCGGGCCTCGTAGGAGATGCCAAACTGTTGGAAAATGTGGACTGCGTGCTGCATGGTGTCCCAGTCAGAACTGGAGCCCATGAGCACACCGATTTGTATTGAGTTCATCCCCGAATTTTACGTTTGACCTAAGCGAAGCGCACCATGATTGATGTCACTATCCAAAATTTTGAAACCGAGGTCATTGCCGCCTCCATGACCACCCCGATCCTGATCGACTTTTGGGCGCCCTGGTGCGGCCCCTGCAAGTCGCTCGGACCCCTTCTGGAACAGCTCGAAGTGGACTATGCAGGCCGCTTCACACTGGTCAAGATCGACTCGGACCAGGAGCAGCAGTTGGCGCAGGCCTTTGGCATCCGCAGTATTCCCACCTGTATTCTGATGATGGGCGGCAAACCCGTTGACGGCTTCATGGGTGCCCAGACAGCGCCCCAGATACGCACTTTTCTGGACAAACACCTGCCCAGCGAAGGTGAACTGGTGGCTGAAGCCGAAGCCGACGCAGCCCAGGAACTGCTGCAGGCAGGGGACACAGAAGCCGCGCTGGCCAAGTTGGCCGACGCATTGGCCGCAGACCCTGGCAACGACGACGCCCGTTATGACTACATCAAACTCTTGATCGAGCTGGGCGGTCTGGAAGAAGCCGATGCCACGCTGACGCCCAAACTCACCGAGATTCCGCGCCAGCTGCGCTTTGAGGCCTTGTCACAATGGCTCCATGCCATTCAATCTGCCGCGACCGGCCCCCATGCCAGCTGGACAATCGACCAGTTGGATGAAAAGATTGCCCTGAACAAGCGCGACTTTGACACCCGTCTTGCCAAAGCCCAGCTGCTCATGGCCGTGGGCGAATGGACGGCCGCCATGGACGAACTGCTGGAAATCATCATGCGCGACAAAAAGTGGGCCGATGAAGCCCCGCGCAAGGCCTTTGTCGCCATCCTCGAATTGCTGACCCCACCCAAACCCAAGGCAGCAGCGCAAGCCAGCGGCAAAACTGCCGGTGGCATTGAGGTACTTGGCAAGGCACAGGTTCAGGAAGACCCGCAGGCGGCCCTGGTGTCCAAGTACCGCCGTCAATTGAGCATGATGCTCAATTAGCTGGTAAGCCGGGTCAGCGCTTCCTGGTACTTGGCTGCCGTTTTTTCGATGACCGCGCGGGGCAGGTGCGGTGCCGGCGGGCTCTTGCTCCAGGGCTGGCCTGCCACCAGTGCGGTTTCCAGCCAGTCGCGCAAGAACTGTTTGTCGTAGCTGGGCGGGTTGACACCCTCCTGGTAGCTCTCGGCGGGCCAGTAGCGTGACGAATCAGGTGTCAGCACCTCGTCCATCAAAATCAAACTGCCGTCCTGGTCCAGGCCGAATTCAAACTTGGTGTCGGCAATGATGATGCCCTTGGCGGCGGCAATCTTGCTTGCCGCTTGGTACAGCGCAATACTGATGTCACGGATGCGGGTGGCCAGGTCGGCACCAATCATCTCGACAGTCTTTTCGAAAGTGATGTTTTCGTCATGGTCACCCATTTCGGCTTTGGCCGCCGGGGTGTAAATGGGCTCGGGCAATCGAGAAGCGTTTTTCAGGCCGGCAGGCAACTTCACACCACACACCGCACCGTTTTCCTGGTATTCCTTCCAGCCGCTGCCCGCCAGGTAGCCGCGCACCACGGCTTCCACCAAAATCGGTTTGAGACGCTTGACCAGCATCGAGCGACCGGTCACTTGCGCTACTTCGGCGGCCGTGACGACACTTTCCGGCGCCTCGCCGGTGAGATGGATCGGGCAGATGTTCAGGCCATTCGGACCCAGCTTGTCAAACCAGAACAAGGCCATTTGCGTCAGCAGCACGCCCTTGCCCGGAATCGGCTGGCCCATGATGACATCGAAGGCGCTGATGCGGTCACTGGCCACCATCAGGATGCGATCGTCACCCACCGCATAGTTGTCGCGCACCTTGCCGCGCGCCAGCAGCGGCAGTGATTTGATGTTGGAAGTGTGCAGGGCGGCCTGGGATGGGGTCATGGTGCGTTAACTCAAGAATAAAATGTCAGGAAGATGTTCCGAGTTTAGTTTCAATCGCAGAAGCATCAGCAAAAAGCCACCCGCAGGTGGCTTTTCAGTAGGGCAAGGTCGAAGCCGAAGCGTTTAGTTCACCACCTGCGCCAGCTCGCCACGGGCATATTTTCCGGCCACTTCAAACAGGCTGTGACTCTTGATCTTGGCTCCCTGGCCTTGGCAACCAAACTCCAGGTAGCGCTGTTTGCACAGGGCTTTGGCCGCTTCACGGGCTGGCTTGAGCCAGTCACGGGCGTCAAACTTGTCGGGGTTCTCAAACATGTACTTGCGCACGGCAGCTGTCATGGCGAGGCGGATGTCGGTGTCGATGTTGATTTTGCGCACGCCGTACTTGATGGCTTTCTGGATTTCCTCGACTGGCACACCGTAGGTTTCTTTCATCTTGCCGCCGTACTGGTTGATGAGGGCCAGTGACTCCTGCGGCACGCTGCTGGAGCCGTGCATCACCAGGTGGGTGTTGGGCAGGCGGCGGTTGATTTCCATCACACGATCAATGGCCAAAATGTCGCCAGTGGGCTTGCGCGTGAATTTGTAGGCGCCATGGCTGGTGCCAATGGCAATGGCCAAGGCATCGAGCTGAGTGCGCTTGACAAAGTCGGCCGCTTGCTCGGGGTCGGTCAACATTTGCTCACGGGTCATGGTGGCGTCGGTGCCATGACCGTCTTCCTTGTCGCCTTTCATGGTTTCCAGGGAACCCAGGCAACCCAACTCGCCCTCGACCGTGACGCCCACGGCGTGGGCCATGTCCACCACTTTACGGGTGACGTCGACGTTGTATTCATAGCTGGCAATGGTCTTGCCGTCGCCTTCCAGGCTGCCGTCCATCATGACCGAGCTGAACCCCAGGTCAATGGCGCCCTGGCAAATGACCGGACTCTGGCCATGGTCCTGATGCATCACCAGCGGAATGTGCGGATAAGCCTCGATGGCCGCCAGAATCAGGTGCTTGATGAAGGGCTCGCCGGCATACTTACGGGCCCCGGCGCTGGCTTGCAGAATGACGGGCGCACCCACTTCATCGGCCGCCGACATCACCGCCTGCACTTGCTCCAGGTTGTTCACATTGAAAGCCGGGATGCCGTAACCGTTGACCGCGGCGTGGTCAAGCAATTCGCGCATAGAAACAAGTGCCATGATGGTGTCCTTTGAAGAATGGTAACTGGGCCGTAACTTGAACCAATTCTAGCCATTCAAGCAGCCGGGAAACTGACACCAAGGCACCCGGTCAAGCCACCTTGACAAGCGTCGACCGACCCTAGCCGGCCCGGCAAATTTTGAGCATATTGGTGCCGCCGGGCGAGCCCATGGGCTCACCGCAGGTGATGGCGTAAACATCGCCGGTCTGGACAATGCCGCGTGATTTGAGGTCGGCCTCGGCCTCGGCCAATGCCGTGTCGCGGTCGGCGCTGGTGTCGATCAACAGCGGTCGCACGTTGCGGTACAGGGTCATTTTGCGCTGCGTGGCAATTTTGGAAGTCAAGGCGTAGATGGGCACCTGAATCAGGTGGCGGCTCATCCAAAGCGCCGTCGAGCCACTGTCGGTCATGGCCACAATGGCTTTGGCGCCAAGGTGGTGCGCGGTAAACAACGCGCCCATGGCAATGGTCTGGTCAATGCGGGTAAAGGTCTTGCCGGTAAAGTCGTCTTCGAGCTCGAACGCGTCGCCGCCCTCCGCCGCATGGCAGATTTTGGCCATCTCGATGACGGTTTCCAGCGGGTACTTGCCAGCGGCGGTTTCGGCGGAAAGCATCACGGCATCGGTGCCATCCAGCACCGCGTTGGCCACGTCACTGACCTCGGCGCGGGTGGGCACCGGGTTGGTGATCATCGACTCCATCATTTGCGTGGCGGTAATCACCACCCGGTCATGTTCCCGGGCCAGCTTGATCATGCGTTTTTGCAGTGCCGGCACCACGGCGTTGCCCACTTCGACGGCCAGGTCACCACGGGCCACCATGATGCCATCGCTGGCCAGCAAAATTTCTTCCAGATGCGGAATCGCCTCGGCGCGCTCAATTTTGGCGATCAGCCCGGGGCGGTGCCCGTCCTCGGCCGCCACGTTGCAAAGCTGGCGCGCCATTTCCATATCGGTGGCATTTTTAGGAAAACTCACCGCAACGTAATCGGCGTGGAAGCTCATGGCCGTACGGATGTCCTCCATGTCCTTGGCGGTCAGCGCCGGAGCCGTCAGGCCGCCACCCTGCTTGTTGATGCCCTTGTTGTTGGACAACTCACCGCCCATTCTGACGGTGGTGTGGATAGCCTCGCCCTTGACGGCATCCACCACGATCACGATCAGGCCATCATTGAGCAGCAGCACGTCACCGGCCTTCACTTCGCGCGGCAACGCTTTGTAGTCCAAGCCGACCGCGTCGATGTCACCGAGTTCGGTGCGCGCCGCATCCAGCACAAAGGACTGGCCAGCTTGCAAAAATACCTTGCCTTCAGCAAACTTGCCGACCCGGATCTTGGGGCCCTGAAGGTCGGCCATGATGGCCACCTCACGGCCAGCGCGTTTAGCGGCTTCGCGCACCAGACGCGCCCGCTCAATGTGGTCTTGCGCCGTGCCATGGCTGAAGTTCAGGCGCACCACGTTGACCCCGGCCCGAATCATTTGTTCGAGCATCGCGGGAGAACTGGAGGCTGGGCCTAAAGTGGCAACAATTTTGGTCGCACGACGTGGCATGAATTTATCTCCGATGTAATTTAGTTTCGCGATTCTCACACAAAGGAGTTACAAGACAGCAACAAAAAACCCCCACTCGATCGCAGCCAAGGAGTTACCAACCCAGTCCCAGATGCAAAGGTAAATAAACTGCCATGCCAGACACAATGGTTCCAAGTACCGCCTGTCCCTGACCTTCGCGCCAGAAAAAATACGCGGCGCCAACCCCTGCGGCGTAAATACGGGCATCCTGCCAGGTCGTCAAGAATTGACCTTGCACCATGACCACTTCGGGCGCCACCACCGCGGCTAGCGCGGCAATCGGCGCGTATTGCAAACCACGCTGTGCCCAATGTGGCAGCTGCCAGGGTTCATTGCTCATGAAAAAGAAACAACGGGTGAGCACGGTGACCAAGGCCAGCCCGACGATCACCCCCAGGGTCCAGAGATCGGTGCCGTTCATGCCGGACCTTTGACCGAACCCGGCGCCTTCGGCCAACTGGCATCGATGATCAGGCACAGCGCCACGGCACTGGCAATGGCCACCACAATATTGAGCTTGAGCGGCAAAGCATAGGCGACCACAGCAGCCATGCCAGCCACGCCGGCGGAAACCCGCCTCAAATGGCTCGATGCCAAAGAGCAGCCGACCCCCAGCAAAGCCAGAATACCGGCAAATCCCAGACCCCAATGGCTTGGGATGACGTTGGCCAGTGCGATGCCCAGCAAACTGGCACTTTGCCAACTGACCCAATTGAGCAGGCTGCCGCCACTCAGGTAGGCCACTTGTTCCGTGCGTTCGACCGCGTTGACGGGTGGGTGGTGGTAGCGCCGGGTAAACATGACGTAGCTGAGGTCGGCCGTCAGGTAGCCTTGAAACAGGCGCCAGTTCAGCGGTAGGTGCATCAGGTACGGCCGCATGTGAGCACTGAAAACCACAAAGCGCAAATTCACGCAAGAAGCGGTGGCCAAAATCACCCAGATAGGTGCGCCAGCAGCTATCAAAGGCATGGCCGCCAGTTGCGAGCTGCCCGCAAACACCAGCAAACTCATGGCCACAGCCTCCACGGTGCTCATACCCGACTTGACCATGGCTACGCCGGTCATCAAACCCCAGGCTGCCAGGCCAGGTGACACCGAAGCCATCTCACGCATGCCGCGCGAAAAGGCCGGGTGCTGCCACCAGCTGCGGGCACGCGCGTGCAGCAGACGTATCAACCCAGCACCTGCCCGATTTGTAAGGGGCAGCCACGCAGGAATTCGGCGCTGGCAAGGCGCTTGCCACCCGGGCGCTGCAGTTCGGTAATGATGAGCGTCGAATCAAGCGCTGCCACGGCTATGCCGGACGGCTCCAAGGCCAGAATTTGCCCTGGAGTGTGTAGCCTCTGTGCCAGGGCCGACCCCGGCCGTGCCGCCCAAATTTTGAGCGTCTCGCCAGCATGCAGGGTGCTGGCACCCGGAAAGGGATCAAAGGCACGCACGCGCTGGCTGATGGTTTGCGCCGTCTGTGACCAGTCAATGCTGGCTTCCGCCTTGTCGATCTTGCTGGCGTAGGTGACACCCTCTTGGGCTTGTGGCGCGGGTTGCAGCTCACCCTGGCCTGCCAAGGTGAGCACCTCGACCATCAGCTCACCCCCTAGTCCAGCCAATCGGTCGTGCAAGCTGCCCGTGGTGTCAGTCGGGAAAATCGGCAGGGTCTGCGCCAACAACATGTCACCGGTGTCCAGGCCCGCATCCATTTGCATGATGGTGATGCCTGTAGCCGGGTCTCCGGCCTCAATGGCGCGGTGAATCGGGGCGGCGCCGCGCCAGCGCGGCAGCAGGGAGGCATGAATATTGAAACAGCCCAGGCGAGGCTGGTCCAGCACCCACTGCGGCAGAATCAGGCCATAAGCGGCCACCACCATGGCATCGGCCTGTGCTACCGCAAGTGCCGTGCGCGCAGCCTGGGCATCGCCTGGGTATTTGCCGTCAAGGCGCAGGCTGCGCGGCTGCGCCACCACTATGCCATGCGCCAGTGCAAACTGCTTGACCGACGAAGGTTGCAATTTCATACCGCGCCCGGCTGGCCGGTCAGGCTGGCTCAGCACCAGCACGATGTCATGACCCGCAGCATGCAAACGGGCCAATGCCACCGCCGCAAATTCTGGCGTGCCAGCAAACACCAGCTTCAAGGGCGGTCCTCGCGCTGGGCCTTGATCATCTTGATTTTGATGCGGTTGCGTTTGAGAGGCGACAAGTACTCGACGAACACTTTGCCCATGAGGTGATCCATTTCGTGCTGAATACACACCGCCAGCAGGCCATCGGCCTCGATCAGGTGCGTCTTGCCCTCGCCATCAAGGGCTTCCACTTTGACCGCATCGTGGCGTTTGACACCATCGTAAATGCCGGGCACGGACAGACAGCCCTCCTCGTTCAAATGCATCTCCGGGCTGGCCCAGAGAACTTTAGGATTGATCAGCACCAAGGGCACGTCACGGCCCTCGGAGATATCCATCACAATCAAGCGCTCGTGGACGTTGACCTGGGTGGCGGCTAAGCCGATGCCCTTGGCCTCGTACATGGTCTCGAACATGTCGGCAATCAAGGCCTGGATGCGCGCATCAACCACCGCAACGGGTTTGGCAATGGTGTGCAGTTTGGGGTCGGGAAAACAAAGAATTGGGAGTAAAGCCATGGTGTCACTTCAAAGATGTCGTTATTTTCGCAATTTTTGGCGCCTTGCGCCATTTAGGCAAAGGACAATCGTTGTCCCAGCAAGGGCTTGGGCGCACAATCTAACGCGATTGAATAGAATTGAAAACACTATGGCCAAAACTCTTTTTGACACTTTTTCCAAAAAACTGACATGGACCGCGATCGCCTGCAGTCTTTTGGCTGGGCCGGTGCAGGCTCAGAATTTCCCAATTTCCGAGCAACAGCGTGCGACCGCCAACCAGGTGGCCCAAAGTGGCGTGCCCCTGAGTGAGCTTGGCCCCAATGCGCCGCAGAGCTATACGGTCAAGCCCGGCGATACGTTGTGGGGCATCTCAGGCCTGTTCCTGAAAAACCCATGGCACTGGCCAGAGTTATGGGGCATGAATCTGTCCGAAATCAAGAATCCACACCTGATTTACCCTGGACAGACGCTTTATCTGGACACCAGCAATGGCCGGGCTCGGCTGAGCCTGAGCGCAGGTGGCTCTGACGCAGCGACCGACCTGCCCACTGTGCGTGTCTCACCACGTACCCGCATTGAAAACCTCAACGCCAGTGCCCTGCCCACACTCAAAAGCCATCTGATCGAGCCCTTTCTGGCCGAGCCCATGATCGTGGACGAACTTGGCCTGAGCGCCGCAGCCCGCATTGTGGCGGCTCAAGACAGCCGGGTACTGCTTACCCGCGGTGACCGAGCCTATGCCCGAGGCAACCCCGGGTTCGAGCTGCAAGATGATCCGGTCAAAAAACAGCAGGCATTCCGGATATTTCGCAATACCACCCCTTTGAAAGACCCTGTCAGCGGGGAAGTGCTCGGCTACGAGGCCCAGTACGTAGGCAAGGCGCTGCTGTCACGCAGTGAAGGCCGTCAGGAAAGTATGACCGCCGATGGCAAAAACCAGACCGATATCGTCCCAGCCACCATCGACATCATTGATGCCAAGGAAGAAATGCGCGTCGGTGACCGTTTGTTGCCCGAGCCGCCACCCCAGCTGCAAAGCTATGTGCCGCGCGCGCCCACCCGTCCCATTGAGGCGCGCGTCGTTTCAATTTACGGCAGTGCTGTGGTGAATGCTGCACAAAACCAGGTGGTCAGCCTGAATCGGGGCAGCCGTGACGGCGTCGAGGCGGGCCACGTGCTGGCCATCATGACCGATGGTGCGCGGCTGGTGGACAAGACCGATTCCAAGCCAACCGCGATCAAGCTCCCCGATGAGCGCAACGGCTTGCTGATGGTCTTTCGTACCTTCGAAAAAGTGTCCT